>CAZCEW010000056.1:0-16736 GCA_964497775.1 uncultured Rhodobacterales bacterium | reverse complement strand
GCATAGGCCGAAGTCTGCGTGGCACGGAATGAAATCGGCTCAATCTCAGGCCAAAGCGAGAAGAAGCCACCCAGAACCGGGAAGTCTCGCAAGCCCATGACGATGCCGTTGATTGCCTCGACGGCGATACCTTGCAGACCAAGAACCGGGTCGAGGATCATGTTGATCCAAAGCACCGCGTTCACCGCAGGCATCACAAAGAAGGGCGAGATCAAGAGCACTCGCACGATGCCGCGCCCCGGGAAGGATCGGTTGACCAACACCGCGATGGCGAGCCCTAGAACCACAGTCAAAACAAGAATGAAACTAACAATGAAGACCGAATTCTGGATCGCAAACCAGAAATCCTTGGCGTTCAAAACATATTGGTAATTGCCAAACCCGCGCCAGTTTTCCAGCGCCGGAGTTGTCCATTCAGGACGGCGCAAGTTGTTCAGCACGTAGCGGATAAATGAGAAGTAGAGCGTCATGCTCAACGGGACCAGCATCCAGATTAGCAACAAGACAACAGCTGGTGTCTGTAGCAGGCGAGGTATCGTTCTGTCGGACATGATTATGGAACCCTTGCAAAGCGGTGATCGCGCTTGAAGTGCGTTAGTTGGCGAATAGTCGATTTAGCAGCAGCAGTGGCGGTGACCGGAAAAGAGGCCGAACTCGCAAGAAGGCTTACTGGGTGGAGAGGCCCGGCAAAAGTTGCGCGGGCCTCTCCGATATTTGGAAGAGCGGCTTAGTAGCCAGCTTCAGTCATGATCGCTACAGCGGCAGCTTGTGCTGCTTCCAGAGCTTCGTCGACCGATTTCGCACCGGACAAGGCCGCAGCCATTTCCTGTGCAACAGCGGAGCCCACTTCTGGGAACTCAGGGATCGCAGCGAACTGAACACCAACATATGGTTTCAGGTCTGTCGCGCCAGGAGCCGCAGAGTCGATCGCTGCTTTCTCGGCAGCAGCAAAGCCTGCAACTGCTTGGAACTCAGGGATCTCATATGTGGACGCACGAGTACCTGTTGGAACTTTGCCCCAACCGAAGTCTGGGTGGTTACCTACAGCTTTGATGTACTCTTTCGAAGTTGCCCACTCGATGAACTTCTTGGACTCTTCAGCGTTAGGCGAGCCGGCTGGAATTGCCATGGCCCATGCCCACAACCAGTTCGCACCAACTGGGTTACCAGCGTTTGGCGACTGAGCGTATGCAACACCGTCAACAGTCAGGAAGGATGCAGCGATAGTCGCATCGATCCACATGCCGCACTTGCCTTCGTTGTAAAGCGCGAGGATTTCGTTGAACGAGTTACCCTCAGAGCCTGGAGGGCCGTAGTTGCCCAGCAGATCAACGTAGAAGTTGATGGCCGCTTTCCATTCGTCGGAATCAAGTGTTGGTTTGAAGTCTGCGTCGAACCAAGCGCCACCGAAGGAGTTCACAACAGTTGTGATGAACGCCATGTTGTCGCCCCAGCCCGGCTTACCGCGCAAGCAAGCACCATAGACGCCAGCATCTGGGTTGTGGATCGCAGCAGCTGCTGCTTTCACGTTGTCCCAGCTGTCATTGTCTTTGATCATAACGCCAGCAGCGTCAGTCAGGTCTTTACGGTACATAACCATAGAAGACTCACCGTAGAAGGGTGCCGCATAGAGCGTACCTTCATGCGACAGGCCGTTGCGCATGGCAGGCAGCATATCGTCGATGTCATAGTCAGCGCCAAAGTTCAGAGGCTCAATCCAGCCAGCAGCGCCCCAGATTGGTGCTTCCTGCATACCGATATTGATGATGTCGTACTGGCCGCCACCGGTTGCTGTGTCGGACGTCACCTGCTCGCGCAGAACGCCTTCTTCCAGAGAAACCCAGTTCAGCTTAACACCAGTTTCTTCGGTGTAGGCTTCAGCGACTTTCTGCATGTTGATCATGTGACCGTTGTTCACGATCGCAATTGTCAGCTCTTTGGCGTGGCCGTCGGCCAGTGCGAATGAAGCTGTCGTGACGCCAAGCGCCAGACCAAGTGCGGAGTTCATTAGAGATTTCATGTCTTTCCTCCCAGAAATCACAGATTCGATTCGTTATTCGTGCGCTCAGTATTGCCCAGAGATTGCCACAAATCCCATACGATCCAATCAAAAGCATGTACAAAATCAACAAAAACAGTACGGGGATTCTGTTTTCTTTGCCACCGCGTATTGGTTTAAACAGGGCAAGAAGATCGGACGTTAACTCCTAAGCTATTGCAAAATATACCAAAAACGTCCCTCGCGCGCTTTACGCCCCGCCATACCCCTACCAATCCGACCAGTACAAAACCTCTAAATGCCGCCCAGTTGGTCTAGGTTTCACCAGATGGATGGTGTGCACGGCCTCAGCATTGTCGTGTCCACTCCCCGCCCTGCTCCCCTTGCCTTTGTGTCATTCACCATGACCGCCGAAAAACTGCATTCGTCTCGATTGAACTGCGCGACCCCAGCAGATTAGACTGTGACAGCGCAGCTTGCGCTTGCGTTTGATTGCTAAGGAGAATGAGCCATGCTGACAGTCCACGGTCGCGCCACGTCGAGCAATGTGCAAACGGTGATGTGGTTAATCGCTGAACTGAACCTTGCCCATAAGCGTCTCGATGTTGGCGGGGCGTTCGGCGGCAATCGCGATCCGGAATTTTTGTCGATGAACCCGATGGGCCGCGTACCTGTCCTGCAAGACGGAGACCTTGTCCTTTTTGAAAGCCAAGCGATCATGCGCTACCTCGCTGCCAAATATGCGGAAGGTGCCATGTGGCCTTCTGATCCGGCTGAGCGCGCAATCGCGGATCAATGGATGGAATGGGCCAAGGTTAATATTGCGCCTTCGGTCATCTACAAAGTGTTCTGGCAAATGGTGCGTACAAGCAAAGCGGACCGCGATCATGCAAAGATCGAAGAAGGCGCGAGCGAGCTCAAGACACTTATGGCAATCGCTGACGCGCAGATTGCAAAGCAGGGTTGGCTGGCGGGGTCCAATATGACGTTGGCCGATATCGCGTTCGGCACCCAGCTCTACCGTTACTACGAGGTCGATTTTGAGCGCGCGGACCTGCCAAACCTGCGCGCCTATTACGACAAGCTCACCACGCGTCCGGCCTATGCCGATCACGTGATGGTTTCTTTTGAATCATTGCGCGTCGAAGGCGCCTGACTAGAGCTTGCCGTTCAGAGCCTTCGCAAAGCTTGCGCCCGCATCTTCCAAATCAAGAACGCCCCATGCGCTTTTGAGCAAGGCATCTTGCTGAGCCGTGCTCAACACGCCGTCACAACAAGAACGCGCTTTGTCTTCGACTTCTTTATCTGACAGCGGATTTTCAGGCCCGCCGCGATAGCGCTCATCTGCCCAACCAGCGACCTCGCGCCCGTCCTTCAGGGTGATCGTGATCCGCGACCGCATTTTGTCAAAGCCTTGCGCTTCGATCTCAGGGTCCAGCTCTGTGCGCATCCGCCGTTGCATCGCCTGCATTGCGTCTGAGGCCACAAATGCGTCCGAGAACTCAACCTTCCCGGCCTTGCGCGCCAAAGCAATCATCGACAAGGCGGCGGGCAGTGAGAACTTCGCCTGCAAGTGGTTCGCCGCAATAGGGTAGCGGATCGGCTTGAGGATATTCGTGCCCGCATGCACCGTTACGGTTTCGATATCGTCGGGCTTGATATCTGCCTCGCCCACCAAGCGCAGCATCAGATCAATTGTCGGATGGGTCAGCACGCCGCACGGGTATGGCTTGATCGACACTCCGGGCTCGACCATCGTCAGGGTCTTACCAAACCCTTGCGACAGCTTTTCTGGGCTACACCCACCGCCTTGCACGGCGAGAAAGCCCCACGGCCCATCAAGCGATTGTGGATCGGCAGTAAAGCCGCGTGCGGCCAATTGGGCGGCAGTGATGCCATTTTCAACCGCGCGGCCCACATGCAAGGGTTTGGTCATCGTGCCGAAGTTACAGCGAATACCGGCAGCTAAGCTGGCCGCGATGCCAATGCCAGAGCGTAGCTTCTCGCCTTTCAGGCCAATGATCTTGGCCGCCGTCGCGAACGCGCCCAGCGTGCCGACAGTGCCAGACGAATGCATCCCCGACATATAATGTTGCGGCAGCATCCATTCAGAGATCTTACATTCCACCTCGAAGCCCGTCTGAAACGCCAACATAAAGTCGCGCCCCGAGACAGAACCTTTCGTCTGCGCCATGATGATGGCAGAGCTCAGCGGCGGGATCGTTGGATGGGTCAAGAGCCCATAGATATGCGCAGGATCAATGCTGACCTGACTGTCATCCCAATCATGCGCATGGCCAGCAGTGCCCAAGACGCGCGCGGCCATCGGGGCCGGGACTTGCTGATCCGTGGTCAGCAGATTGGCGTCCTCGCGGCCTCCCATTGCTTGCGCCTCGGCGATCAGGATTTCGAGCGAATGCTCTTCGCCACCCGCGACATAGAGCCCGAGCCCATCGATAATGCAGCGCTTCCCGATATGGAGCGCCTCGTCAGAGATGTCGTCCAAAGTGACGGTCTCGATAAACTGCGCCGCTTCCTCGGTGACGGTTGTGCCTTCAGGCATTTTAGCGAAAGCGTTTCTTGCGACAGACATGTGGATCAGTTCCTTTCGGTGAGATTGTTGGATAAGCGGCCCCAGATGAGACCTGCAAAGCTGTTGACCAAGACGGCCCGGATAGATTGAAACGCGGCGACCATCGCCATATCGAGCTCAAGCGCGCGCGCGGTCAGGACCATTTCGGCCAAGCCGCCAATGGAGAAAGCAAGCACCATCGTCGGCGCGTCCATTGGCAGAAATTGACTGACAAGGATGCCCAATGCGGCCATGACCGCGACGATCCCCAAAAGCGCGGTGCCGCCAACGGCCATGGCGCGCGGCAATTTGCGCAAGCGTTCACGTTTGAATTTCGCGCCCAGCGATATGCCTACCATGACTTGCGCGATGGCCATAAGGGGCGCGTGGATCTGCCCGCTGACAGCCCCGCTTGCTGTGAGAATTGCGACTGCGAGAAGTGCGCCCAAGAGCCAAGAGGCCGGCAGTTTCACGCGCATCCCCAACCAGCCGCCCAGAAGTGCAACGCCAAGCACCAATGCAAGCTCGAGGATCGGCAGGTCCTTTGTGGTGGAGAGCACGCCCCCTTGCGGAAAAAAGAAATACAGACCCAAAGGCAGCAGCCCCACGACCAAGGCCACCCGGATCGCGTGCAGCGTGGCTATTGTGGTGCGATCCGCGCCGTAAGGCTCGCCGATATTGGCCATCTCGATCACTCCGCCGGGCATTAGCGAAAAGAAAGCCGTACTGGCGCTCATCTGACCTTTGCGCGCGACTATGGGCGTGATCGCCGCCGCAAGGACGACCCCCGCAAATCCCATGACAGCCATCAAAGGAAACCAACGCGCGATCTCCAAAGCGACGCTGGGTGTGATCGTCAGCCCAACGCCCGCACCGATGACCGCCAATGACGGACGGTAAAGCAGCTTTGGCAGATCAACCGAGAGCCCCGAGAAACTCAAGATCCCTGTGACAACAGCGGCCCCCATCAGCCATGCCAGCGGCAAGCCAAGACTGGCCCATATCGCACCACCGATGGCTGCTGGAACCAATGCAATCGCAAAGCCGCGATAGGCAAACCCATCAAGCATGGCCACGGGCTTTCGCTATAATCTTCATGGTCTCGGCCCTAGATCAAACAAGCGCCGTGACAGCACCGTTCCAACCCAAATGGTCAAGACAATGCGCGCCAGATGATGCAAGGCCACGACGACCGGATTGAAATTGAGCGTCAGTGCAATCAAGCTCATCTCCGCCAAACCGCCCGCCGCAAAGCTGATAAAAAGCGGTGCAAACCCGGCTGGAACATAGTTGATCAGAACCGAGGCCGCGAGTGCGGCAAGAAGCAACATATAGACGCCCGAGACCAGCCCCGTCCCCAAGCCCCGCACCAACAGTTTGCGCGACACGCCAGAGAACTGCGCGCCAAGCGACGTGCCAATCATGAACTGTGCGAGGTTTTGCAACCAAGCCGGAATGTCGACCGAGACGGCACCCGACACAGATAAGATCAAACCCAAGATCAGCGGGCCAGTCAGATGCGCGACAGGGAGCCGGATTTTGCGGCCCACAAACAAGCCTACCAGGCCGATCGCCAGAATGTACCCAATGTCAAAAATATCATATTGCGCGGTCGCCAAACTCTCGCCCGCCATCGACCCAACCGCGTCGCCTTCGACGAACCAAAACAGAAGCGGCACGCATCCCACGACCAAGATGATGCGGATGAAATGCTGTGCCGTCACGACGCGCAAGTCAGCCCCCGCCTGCTCTGCCAATATGACTGAATCCACGATGCCGCCGGGAAGGCCCGCGAAGAATGCGTCGCGTTTGGCATAGCCGCCAAGGCGTCGCATGATCGCGTAATTGCCGCCATGTGAGAGCAAAATGAACACGAAGATGGCCGGAAGCGAAATCCAGAATTGCGGCAAGAGCCCAAGTAGCTCGGGTGAGAACCGCGTGCCGATCATCGCACCAATTATAGCCGCAAAGACGAAACGCACCCATCGCGACAGTTTCGGCAATTGCTCCCCGTCGCGTTCGTACCACAACACGAAGCTGGCTGTGCCCACGATACCGCCCAGCATGAAAGCCATAGGCAGCCCTGCAAAATAGGCAATCGTCCCGCCCGCGAGCCCGGAGAGGAAAAGGGGCAAAAAACGGAAATCCACCTTTGCCCCGCTCACGTTAGGTCTCCTCGGCCTTTCGTGCCCGGATGCCTGACCATGACCTGAAGAATACCACTGCGGCTCCGATCAGCAAGAAGATCGGCGCGTAGGAGAACTTGCCTTGATACTCAAAGCTCAGGAACACCCAAAAGCCGGTATCTGAGATGATCATCGATTGTCGGAATGCCTCTTCCATGCTGGCCGTCAAAACGAATGCAATGATGAACGCCGCCGCCGAGAAATTCGTACGCCGCATGGCGTAGCCGATCACCCCGAAGAGCAGTGCAAACCCGACATCCCAGATCGACGCGCGCGACGAGTAGCTGGCCCCCAGCGCTGTCATGAAGATAAACGGGTATAAGTATTGCGTCGGCAGAAGCGAGATCAGACGGCCCACGAAAGGCGCTGCGAAATAGCCGATGATGGCGTAGCACGCGATGCCGATCAGACCTGCTGCAAACACGCCGAAGATGAACTCCCGCGGGCTGATCAACTGCCCACCCATAAAGAGCGGTGGCTCAGAGGCGAAGATCGTGGGTCCGGGCTGTAGCCCGTTGACCAGAAACATCCCGATCAACACCGCAGCAATGGTCGAGCCCGGAATACCCAGCGTCAGAAGAGGGATCATCGACGGGCCGGAGACCGCGTTATTGGCGCTTTCAGGTGCTGCGATGCCTTCAACGACACCCGTGCCCCACTCGTCCTTGTTCTTGGCGCGGCGCTTCTCTTCGCCATACGCCACAAAGCACGCGACCGAGGATCCAAGCCCCGGCATCATACCAATCAGCGAGCCGTAGATCGAAGACCTGAACATTAGCGGTATACATCGCTTGAACTCGGCCCAAGTGAAGTAATGGGCCTGCGGGTTGTCCACCTCGTTAGGCGCCATATCAATCATCTTCACCTTCGCGGCTTTCTCCGCCTGAATGATGACCTCGGAGATCACGAAAACACCGATCAACAACGGAACCAGCGCCATACCGCTTTCCAGCTCGTCAATGCCCATGGTCATCTTGAATTGACCGGTGATGATATCCTCACCGATCAGACCGACAACGGCTCCGAATAGCGTCGACAAGACGCCTTTGATAATGCTGTCGCTGACAACCGAGCCGATGACGACAAAGGCCATCAGGTAGATTGCGAAATTCTCGGGCGGGCCGAAAGTTCGGGTGAAGGCCGCGATTGAGACGGCGCCGAAGATCAACACGATCTCGCCGAAATAGTCGCCATAAGCAGAGGCGACTGTCGCCGTTTTCAACGCCTTACCCGCCTGCCCTTTTTGGGTCATCGGGTAGCCGTCTTGCATGGTTGCAGCCGAGGCCGCCGTGCCGGGCGTGTTAAACAAGATCGCAGCGATTGAGCCGCCATAGCGCCCCGATTTGCCGATCACATAGAGAAAGGCGAGCCCCGCGAGACCGCCGATCTCATCATTATAAGTAATCAAGATCGGCAGCATCATCGCGATGGCAGCCGCAGCCGTCAGGCCCGGCAAAGCGCCGAAGACGATGCCAACCACCGCCGCAAGTGCGACGAACCAGATGGCATAAGGATCATTGAAAAGAACGACGAAGCCGCAAGAAATGTCGAAGAAGATCGACAAGAAGCCCATCGTGTCGAACCATTCCTGAAGGCCCGCGCATTGATTTTGCAGCATCTCAGGTCGCTCCCGTAATCCAGTTGGTATAGGGGCGCATATCGAAAAGAGCGCCCTTCGGATCGTTCAACCGCATCACGCCCATAAAGAGCGCTTGAAACGCGAAGGCGACGATCACGCCGCCTAAGACCATCGCGATCCAATTGCGCACGCCAAAGACAAAAAGCGTCGCAATGAAAGTCACAATCATCGCGATGAAATAGCCGACGGCCCAAAACAAAAACACGAAAACCACGCCACAGGCTACGACTAGGAATATGCGTTTCACATCACTTTCCAGAAAGCCGTAGCCTTCCTTCAAATCGCCCGCCTTGCCGCGCAACGCACGAAACGCTAGCCACAGCCCGCCCAAAACCAGCGCAATCGCCAGCATCAAAGGCATGGTGCGTGGGCCAACCGCCTCACGCGACGTTTCAATTGTGAAGGCTTGAAAGACGAAGAATAAACCAACCAAGAACACGACAAGGCTTACGCCGTATTCCACTTTGATCTTGTAGTCCTGATTGCCCATTTTCCCCTCCCTGAGTGTTGCGCTCGCGCGCAACGAAACAGGGCAAGCCCGCAATGGACCTGCCCTGCTTTAAACTTCAAACCTTATTGGTTTGCGATGATCTCGGCGACCACAGGGCCCATTACTTCGAACATAACGTCCTGAGCTGCCGCTGCATCCGCTGCGCTTGTGTAGAACGATGCGAGATCGTTTTTGCCCATGTAGCGGCCATAGCCTTCAATCGCTGCAATCGACTCAATCGCCGCACCGACATCGGCCTTCACTTCGTCCGACACGCCATTGGCGGCAAACAGGCACATCAGGCCAGTGAACTCGATACCGTCTGTCCCCTGCTCGGAGAAGGTCGGCAGATCAGGCGCCATCGGATCACGATCAGCACCGGCCGAGGCCAGAGCTCGGATATCAGCTTCGAAGCCCGGGATGGTGTTCACACCACCAAAGACCGCATCGACCGACTGAGACACCAAAGCCGCACGCGCTTTGGAGCCGCCTTTGAAGGGCACTTTCTTGTGCTTGATGCCATTGGCGTCGAAGAACACGTGGCCGATCGTGGCGTGCATAGTGGCCGCACCCGATGTGCCCCAAGTGATCTCTTTATCATTGGCTTTGGCGTCCGCGATAAACTCCTGCATGTTTTGCGCAGGGTTCGATGCGTGGACCTGAAGCGATGTCACAAGCTGCGACGCGCAACCCAAGTTCACGAAATCATCAGGAATGTGGTACGGGCGGTCGTCGCCTTTCGCCAATTCACCCGCGATGAATGTCCCGATATTGATCATGTACAGAGTGTGGCCATCACGCTCTTCATCCAGAACGGCAGAGGCTGCTTTCTGACCCGATGCACCCGGCAGGTTCACGATATATGCCGGAAAGCCGTTCATCGACGGTGCTTCATGCATGTAGGACGCGAAACCACGTGCTGTTGTATCTGTCCCGCCACCGGCGGAGAAACCAACCATGATTTTAATCGGCTTTGTTGGATAATCAGCAAACGCTGCGCCAGCGGCGAGCATTGCTGTTGCTGCGACACCTGCCGCGATTTTCTTACTAAAGTTCATGTCTTCCTCCCTAGAAGTACAGTTGGGCATATGTCGAGATCGCCTCACAAGAGCAATGTTCGATTGCTCTGTTTCTGGCGTGAAACCACGACCAATACCTTGGTCAACCGCTACACTTAACTACGGCACGAAATTATCCGCAATTGTCCAAGCCGAAAAAATCGAACTGAAATTCAGGTTTTTTGCGTTTTCTGACCCGATTTTACGGCCTTTACATAGCCGAGGCGGCCGCTCGGCACGCTTCAAAATGGCATAGCAGCTGGAAAATTGAGCCGTCGCGACTTTCGTCTTGCGGTTCTGCCCTGTTGAAATAGCCTGATCGGGCAAATCAGGGAAAGCCCATGTCTCAAGCCAAACCGTTCGAAGGTATTCTGGTCGTTGATTTCACCCATGTGCTCGCGGGGCCTGCCTGCTCATACTATCTGGGTCTCTTGGGCGCGGATGTAATCAAGGTCGAGACCCCCCATAAAGGCGATGCGATTAGGCATAGGGGTGGCACAGATGCGAAGGCTGCGGCGGGGGCGATGAGTACGTCATATTTGACCCAAGGTGGCGGCAAGAAGTCCCTCGCCTTGGACCTTGAGACCGAAAACGATCTGGTGCTTTTTCATACCCTATTGGCCCGCGCAGATGTGCTTGTTGAAAACCACATCCCCGAAACCATGCGTCGGCTGGGCCTCGATGAGACCACACTGGCCCAGCGCCATCCCCACCTGATCCACTGCGCTATGACAGGCTATGGCCGCGGCGGCCCGCAAGAAAACACTGCCGCCTATGACGTCAACATCCAAGCCGCTTGCGGGTTGATGGAAGCCACTGGCACGCAAGACAGCGGCCCGATCCGCACCGGCGCTCCGGTTCTGGATTACAGCACGGCACTTGCAGCCGGGTTTGCCGTCTCCGCCGCTCTTTTCGAGCGCCTAAAGACAGCACGCGGCAATTTTATTGATGTCTCTATGTTGGAAACCGGCCTCAGCCTGATGAGCTCTACCGTGACCGACTTCCTGAAGACCGGCAACGCGCCGCAGCGACGCGGCAACCTCGCCAATAGCAGATCGCCCGGCGCAGGGAGTTTTCCGTGCAAAGACGGCGTGATGTCACTCGGCGTGAATGAGGAAGCGCATTTCGTTAGCTTGGCCGGTGCCTTGGGACGCCAAGATTGGCTGAGCGACGAGAGGTTCAAAGAGCGCACCGATCGCAAGGCAAATGCAGATGTGCTTAGCGCAGAAATCGAAGGGGAGCTTTCCAAAAAGACCGCAGAAGAGTGGGAGCCGATCTTGCAATCCTCCGGCGTGCCATCCGCGAGATTGCGCACCCTGCCCGAAGCGCTGGCTTCCGAGCAGATCGAGACGCGCGGTTTCGTGCAAACCTTAGCGGACGGAACCCGCGTTCCGACCTTGCCCTTTCGACTGGGCGGTGCATCGGCCTACACGCCGCAATTGCCCGCACCTGACATTGGCGAACACACAAAAGACATTACAGACTGGCTGAATGGTGAGGAAGGCCATCTTCCAAGCGTCCAAGCCGCACGAAAGGTTTTGCACGCCCACATCAAAGCGCTTAACGCGCGCAACGAGACGGCACTGGCCCAAACGCTCCATTTTCCCCATACGCGGCTCAGCGGATCTGAGCTCAAGATATGGGAAACGTCCGAGACCTACTTCGCCGATTTCCGTGCGCGCGCCACAAAAGACTGGGCCCGCTCAGAGGTCAGCGACGTGAAATTGTCATACGCATCCGACGCCAAAGTCCATTTCGATGTTGAGGTCAGCCGCTATGATGCGAATGACCAAATCATCGCGTCGTTCCGCTCCCTTTGGATTTTCACCCATGAGAACGACCGCTGGGCCGCCAAAATGCGCTCTTCCTTTGCCACCACCTAAACGGAGTTTCTTATGAAGGTTACATTGCTCGGCACGGGCTCCCCTGTCCCTATGCTCAATCGCGCCAGCTCTGGCTATCTGATCGAATTTGGCGACGAGATGCTGGTGTTCGATCACGGCGGCGGCGCGCATGAGAATTTCTTGCGCGCAGGCAAGCGCGCCGTTGATCTCGACACCATCTTCTTTTCGCATCTGCACACCGACCATTGCCTTGATTATGCGCGGCTGGTGCATAGCCGATGGGATCAAGGCGCGGGCCAAATTCCCGAGCTGAAAGTCTATGCGCCGGCCTATATGCAGCGCATGACCGATCTGCTCTTTGGTGAGCATGGGGTCTATCACAACGACCTCGACGGACGGATGAATTCGGTGCCGAGCCAGCGGGTCTATCTCAACCGTGGCGGCAAGCTACCTCGCAACCGGCCCACGCCCGAGATCACGCCGCTTTACGACGGCCAGGTGATCGAGACCGAGACGTGGAAAATCACCGTGCGCGAAGTGATCCATCAACCGGGCCATATCGAACCCTATGCTTTCCGGCTTGAGACCGCTGAAGGCAGCCTGGTCTATTCCGGCGATACCGGCCCGTGCGAGGCTATCGAAGAGCTCGCCCAAGGCGCCGATATGTTGATCCATATGTGCTACTTCATCTCCGGCTCATTTATGAAGCCCGATCAAAAGCTCACCTCATCTGGTCATCTGGAGGCCGCGCGCACTGCTGCGAAAGCTGGCGTCAAAACCTTGGTGACGACGCATTTCACCCCGCAAATGGATGCGCTTGGGATCAAGGAGCGTTGCGTGTTCGAGATGCGAGAAATTTTCGACGGCCGGATCATCTGGGGCGAAGATTTGATGGAGATCCCGCTCCATGACGAAGCCATCCCCCACGCAGGCTAGGGCGACGTCAGTGCCGCCAGACCAACGCCTTTCGACTTGTCTTTGAGCGCTCAAACCTCATAGATCACCTCGACGCAAAATGAAGATCAGGGCGCGACAATGATACGGGTTTTAGGCTGTCTTTTGGCAATGCTCTGCCTTGCCTCAACCGCGCAGGCTGAGGCGCTTCGGCTTGCCGTGACAACTTCATTTCACAATTCCGGCCTGTCCGATATTTTGCTTCCCGAGATCAAGGCCGACACCGACATCGATGTGCAGCTTTTAGTGGTGGGCACGGGTCAGGCACTCAAGCTGGGTCGTGCTGGTGATGTGGACGCGCTCTTGGTCCATTCGCGCGCAGCCGAGGAGCAGTTCGTAGCAGAGGGCTACGCCCCGTTTCGCCGGGACATCATGTATAATGACTTCGTGATCATAGGCCCCAAAGCCGACCCGGCGGCCATCATCGATGCGACATCAATCACTCAGGCTCTAACGCAAATCGCCGCAACGAAACCCACCTTCATCAGTCGAGGCGATGAAAGCGGCACGCACCGCAAGGAGCTCGCCTTGTGGGAGATGTCAAACCTCGACCCCACAAGTTTTGCGCCCTCTTGGTACCGCGAGGTCGGCGCAGGAATGGGGGCGGCTTTAAACACGGCCTCTGGCTTGGGCGGGTATGTCCTAAGCGACCGTGCAAGCTGGCTGAACTTTGCCAACAAAGCTGATCTGGACCTGCTCTTTGAGAGCGATCCAGCGCTGTTCAACCAATATGGTTTCTTACCCGTCAGCAAGGACCGCCACCCGCATGTGAAAGACAAACTGGCGGAGCGGCTTCTTGCATGGCTGATAAGCACACGCGCGAAAGAGCTCATCAACGGCTACCAAATCGACGGCCAAGCGCTGTTTACGTTCAACGCCGCGCCCTAAGGCTGCCAGCCTTTATAAAGCGGCGCATTGCGATCAAGTGGCAGTGCGACCCGCTCACCACTGCGCGCTGCTTGATAAATCGCAGTAACCAATTCAACCGAGCGGCGGCCATCCTCCAAACTCACGCAAGTCTTAGTGCCATGTTTCAAATCATAGGCGGCGGCTTCCAGAAAGCCCGCAAACCCGGTTTTGACATCGGAAACTTCAGAGACAAACCGATCCAGCTTTGCTTGATCCAGCTTCCCGCGCGCGGTGAATGTCCAAGGATCCGCACCGGGGGCATAAGGGTTCGATCCGCTTTCGGCGGTGAGGTTCTCAAACATGATCTTGATGCGCGATGTGTCCGTCGCGGCGCCCAAAGTGACTGAGCTGCTGACCAAAGCGCCACTTTGCATCTGGCACGAAATGGCCGCGCAATCGTCGGTTTCAATCGGGTTGACCCGCGTGGCCAGCGACGCGCTGACATGAGCCACGGGGCCCAAAGCCCATGTCATCAAATCATGCGCATGGATCGCATGACCCAGGATCGCCCCGCCCTGCTCGCCTTCCCAAGTGCCGCGCCAAGCGACATCGTAATAGGCGGCATCTCGGCTCCAATGCGTCTCGAAACTGGCGGCAAACGCCTTCCCGGTCATGCCATTGTCGATCAGCGCTCTAAGCTGCGCTAAGGCGGGGCCGTAGCGATATTGAAACACCGGAAACACACGCGCTTGGCGCTGATTTGCGACCTCAATCAGCTGGTCAATATCAGCCAGATTGCACGCAATCGGTTTTTCGCAGATGACCACTTTGCCCGCCCTGATCGCGGCAAGCGCGGTCGAGACATGTAGATGCGGCGGCAAGCAGATATCGACGAGGTCGATCCCGTCATCAGACAAAACGGCCTGCAACTCTGTCACGACCCGAATGGCGTCTTGCCCCACGACATTCCGCGCGCGGGCTGCGTCCAAGTCGCACATGACCCGCACATCAAAAAGGCCGGGCAAATTGCGGTAGGCCTCGAGATGCTCTGCCCCAATTCCTGCGCCAATGATTGCGACGCGATGGCTCATTGCTCGGCCATGGCTTGGGCTTGCAATGCGAGCTGCATTACCTTGAACGCATGGGCTTGCGGCATCGCCGTCTCACTGCGGTTTTGAATGTCATGCACAAGTGCGGCAAAATAGGGCTTGCCCGCATCTGAGGCATCTATCCGTTCGCACCGTGTCGCATTGGTGAGCAACAGATGATCTCCACCGTCCTGCCCGCCGACATCGACATATTTGCGCAGTTCAATCGTGCCTTCAGTGCCGAGCAGGAACAACCGCCCGTCCCCCCAACTCGGCAGCGCGTCAGGCGTGTACCAATCGACGCGAATATAGCCGCGCGCGGTCTCGCTGCTTAGGGCAATCTGGCCAAAATCTTGCAAGCCTGCATCGCTCGGGTTGGCGAAATTTCCGACATCGGCCATCGTGACCTCCGCCTCGGTTGAGCCAGTGAAAAACAAGAACTGATCAATCTGGTGCGACGCAATGTCGGTCAAGATGCCGCCATATCGGTCGCGCTGGAAAAACCAATCGGGCCGCGTTGGTCGGTTCAACCTATGTGGCCCGATGCCGAGCGTTTGAACGACCTGCCCGATGGCGCCCTCGGCGACAAGTTCTGCGGCCTTGGTCACACATGGCACCTCGAACCGCTCAGAGAAATCAATCGACCAGATGCGCCCTGTCTCCGCCACCGTTCTCTTGATCGCGGCGAGTTGCTCAAGGCTCGTGCATCCGGGCTTGTCGCTCATCACATCCTTGCCGGCCTCCATCGCCGCAACTGCAAGAGCGGCACGATCCGCAGGAACGCCAGAAAGCAAGATCAGATCAATGTCGTCGCGCGTGAGGATTTGGTCGTAGTCCAGCACGCGCGGGCAATTGGGGAAGCGCTTCTTAAAACCCGGCAGAGTCTCGGGCGTGCCTTGAGTCCACCACGCGACAAGCTCGCAGCCGACCGCTTCCATCTCGCTGGCCATCCCGAAGATGTGACGGTGGTCGATCCCAAGGGCCGCCATTTTCAAACCCGCCATCTCAAAGCTCCACGATCTTTCCCTCCGCAGATGACCGCACCAAAGCGTCGATCAACGCGTGAACGCCCAGCGCCTCTCGCCCCGTGACGCAAGGCGCGCGGGATTGCTCAAGCGCATCTACAAAATCTTCGATAATTGCTTGATGGCGCGCGAATGAGAACGCCATCGGGTCCGCCCCGCCCCCTGACGCGCTTTGAGCCCCAAGCGTTTCAGATCTGCCGTTATGCCAATCAATCACCAACTGGCCCGCCTGAAAGCGCAGCTTCGCATGTTCGAAATGAAGCGTAATGCTCTCAGCCCCACCCGGCGCATGCGCGGTTGTAGCCGACAGTCTGCCGATAGCGCCGGAGCGCAGCTCGAAGCCTGCGCTGACGAAATCCTCGGCCTCCATCTCGTGCAGGTTTGAGGTCCGCGCGAAGGCCTGAACGCGCGCGACCGGACCGATGAAGGACAACGCCAATTCTAGAATATGAATGGCCTGATTGATCAATACGCCGCCGCCGTCACGCGCATAGGTGCCACGACCGGGCTCGTCATAATAGGCTTGCGTCCGCCACCACGGCACGTCGATCTCGGCAATCGCCAGAGCTCCGAGCGGTTGATTTTTCACCACGTCGCGCATCTTAGCCACGACGGGTCGCATACGGTGCTGGAAAACGACACCTAAGGGGATGTCTGCCGTCTCACAAATCTCGACGACGTCGCGAGCCGCCTCTAGCGTCCGCTCTAACGGCTTTTCCATCAAGATCGGTTTGCCAGCCTCCGCAAAAAGACGCGTCATCTCTAGGCGGGCATCGGGCGGCGTGGCGATGATGACAAAATCAATCGCCTCATCCTGAGCGATCTCTTCGACCGACGTCACGCAGTCCGGCTTGTGGCCCAAGAGCTCCTCGTAGCGGTCGGCCACGGCTTCAACTTTTGTCAAGTCGCGACTGCAAATTGTCTTCAAGTGCACTTTGCCATTGGTCGCGGCAATCGCGCGGATATGCGTATCCGCCACCATGCCCAAACCAATCAGCGCCGTGTTCATGCCCCACTCGCCTTAGGCGCGAT
>CAZCEW010000055.1:0-17045 GCA_964497775.1 uncultured Rhodobacterales bacterium | reverse complement strand
TCCCTCCGCCAGCTCCGGCCATTCCTCAAACACCGCCTCAACCACGCCCGCGCCTGCGCGCTCCATCAGCTCCAACCCCGTCACGCGACCGGATGCGATTGCCTCTTGCTCAAGGGCGCGCATTTGCGCTGTTGTGAGTGTGTTAACCATGCTGACCTCTCAGAGTTTTCAAACTGCCTAAAATTTAAGCACTGCGCATAAAATTTGGGCAACGGATGCGCCAAAGCCCGCTCAAGCCCCCGCTTCCGATACCCTGCCAATTGTACGCTCGTTTGAGAAGTGGTCTCTCGCAAATGACGCAATAAGGGAGTCGCGCGCCATGAAGAAAATTGAAGCGATCATCAAGCCGTTCAAGCTCGACGAGGTCAAAGAAGCGCTGCAAGAGCTGGGCATTCAGGGCCTCTCGGTCACTGAGGTCAAAGGCTTCGGCCGCCAGAAAGGCCATACAGAGCTCTATCGCGGCGCCGAATATGTCGTCGACTTCCTGCCTAAAGTTAAGATCGAGGTCGTTCTGACCGACGATCAGCTCGACGGCGCTATTGAAGCGATCATCGCAGCCGCCAAGACCGACAAGATCGGCGACGGCAAGATTTTTGTCTCCACCGTGGAGCAAGCCATCCGCATCAGAACCGGCGAAGCCGGCGACGACGCGTTGTAACCCTTTAAATTCCAACAACACTATCAGAGAGGACCGGTCCTATGAGCAACAAGGCCCTGTTGAAAACCATCAAGGATGAAGATGTCGAATATGTCGACATTCGCTTCACCGACCCGCGCGGCAAACTGCAGCACGTCACTGTCATGGCCGATCAGGTCGACGAAGATTTCCTAGAAGAAGGCTTCATGTTCGACGGCTCGTCAATCGCGGGTTGGAAGTCCATCGACCAATCCGACATGAAACTGATGCCCGACGCCGCAAGCGCCTATTTGGATCCGTTTTATGCGGAAAAAACCATGTGTGTGCATTGCTCCATCGTCGAGCCTGACACGGGCGAAGCCTATGACCGCGACCCGCGCGGCACAGCCGAGAAAGCCGAAGCCTATCTGAAATCTTCAGGTATTGGCGACGTATCTTACTTCGGCCCCGAAGCTGAGTTCTTCCTTTTTGATGATGTTCGTTTCTCTACCGAGATGAACAAAGTCTCGTTCGAGGTTGATGCACAAGACGCCTCTTGGAATTCGGACGCCGAATATGAGATGGGCAATATGGGCCATCGCCCTGGCATCAAAGGCGGCTATTTCCCCGTGAACCCGACAGATGCGGCGCAAGATTTGCGCTCCGAGATGCTGTCGACGATGAAGCGCATGGGTATGAAGGTCGACAAGCACCACCACGAGGTGGCGTCCTGCCAGCACGAGTTGGGTCTGATCTTTGGCTCGCTGACGCATCAAGCCGATGAGCTGCAGAAGTACAAATATGTCATCCACAACGTGGCACATGCTTACGGCAAATCGGCCACCTTCATGCCAAAGCCTATCTCGGGCGATAACGGCACGGGGATGCACGTCAACATGTCGATCTTCAAAGACGGCAAGCCACTGTTTTCGGGCGATAAATACGCCGATCTGAGCCAAGAGGCTTTGTATTTCATCGGCGGCATTCTGAAACATGCCAAAGCGCTAAATGCGTTCACAAACCCTGCGACCAACAGCTACAAGCGCCTGATCCCGGGCTTTGAAGCGCCGGTTCTGCGCGCTTATTCCGCGCGCAACCGTTCGGGCTGTGTGCGTATCCCATGGGCTGAAAACCCGAAAGCGAAGCGTGTTGAAGCGCGTTTCCCTGATCCAGCAGCGAACCCCTATCTGTGCTTTGCGGCGCTGCTTATGGCGGGCCTCGACGGCATCAAGAACAAGATCGATCCGGGCCCCTCATCTGACAAAGATCTCTACGATCTGCCGCCGGAAGAGCTCGCCTCGATCCCGACCGTCTGCGCCTCCTTGCGTGAAGCTTTGGACGAGTTGGAAGCCGATCACGAGTTCCTTCTGGCCGGTGACGTGTTCACCAAATCCCAGATCGAAGGCTATATGGAGCTGAAATGGGAAGAGGTCTACGCCTATGAGCACACGCCTCACCCAATGGAATACAAGATGTATTACAGCTGCTAAGGCGCTGATAAATAACTAGATAAAGGCGCGCACTTCGGTGGGCGCCTTTTTTTCGTGCCGCACTAAGGCGCGGCTTGATCGGAAGGCGGCGCTTCCAGCGCGGCCCCCGCTGCGGGCTCTACCGCTTTGACATCATAGCCAGGGCTTTCGACAGGTTTTGGCTCTGGCACTGGTGGCGGCGCTTCCGCCTCAGGCCGCCCCTCCATCGAAATCATCACCGCACGCGCGCCATTGAGCTGCCCCAGCCGCGCCGTTGAGAACACACGGCCCCGACTGTCTGACAAGCGCGCCTGCCCCATGACGTCTTTTGACACAGGGATGATCGATCCGACTTCTAAGCGCGTCAATTCTCTCAGCCCCAAAGCCATCGGCGGCAAGGAGGCGGTGAGTTTTGCTTTGGCATGAGGCAAGATCGCTTTCATTGCCGCGCGTGCCTCTGGGTTTGCGCCGCGTGCGGTTGCGGGCAAGGCCGTCTCACGCACCGGATAGAACAGATCAACCTGCCCGGTTTTTAACCCCGGCCCTAGATCCAGCCGCGCGCAAAGATGGTCGAATTCGGTGGCTTCAAGATCAAGATCAAGTGCTGCACGGTCGGTGATTTGGGTTGCGATTTCAAATCCGCTGACAGGCTGTGCCTCAGGCGCGCCTTCGAAATTCGCGTCAAGCGCACTTAACGCCGCCTCCATAAATGGGCGCGACAGCGAGGCATCAATCGCGGTAACGGGTCGGTCAACGCGCGCGGATTTAGCAACGCGGCCAAGGGTTTGCTGCTCGATCAGCGCATCAATCATCGCGCCGTCAAACATCATCACGCCGCGCGCGTCTTCCGCACCGTTCAAGCTGACCAGCAAAGCTATCTCGGGCAACCCGTCGAGCATCGCAGGTTTGGCTATCCGCGCGACCTCCAGATGCTCGACGCTCAAGTCAATCCCGTGACATGACTTGGCCGCACGCCGAAACGCATCAGCAGCTTGGGCGCGCAACACAGCATGGCATTTGCCTTGCGTCGCGGGCTTCGGGCGCAATTTCTTGCGCAGCACTGATCCGGGGTCATCCAATTTGAGCGCTCGATTGTTCTGACAAGGGTGGCGAGCGCCCAATATGCAAGCAAGAGCGTTTAGAAATGGTTATCTCGACTACTCGGCCGCCTGCGCCAAACTCTCGCGTGGGAAACTCACTCGGAAACTCGCCTCCTGGCCTTGCGCCACATAGTCGAGCTGCCCACCCAAACGGCCCAAAATTTCGCGGCTGATGGCCAGCCCCAGACCCGCGCTACCAGCGGCCGCCTGATCGGTGGCGCGAGCGAATTTCTCAAAGATGATATTCTCCTTGCCCGGCGGAATGCCCGCGCCATTGTCGGAGAAATCAATCTCGATCACCTCGGCGCGCGCGCTCACCGATATCGTCAATTCCGGAGCCGCCGCATTGCAGTATTTCTGAGCGTTACTGATCAGATTGATAAACACCTGACACAGCCGATCCGTATCTGTTGTCACCTCAAAATCCTCGCGCGCGCGGTCGCGTATGATGTTGAAGCCTCTTAATTTACTTGAGCTCGCGGCCGCCTCCGCCCGGTCCAGAAGATCGCTCAGATTGCTGGTGCTCAGCGACAATTCCATCTGCCCGCTTTCCAAAACGCTGAGGTCGAGAAGATCGTCCAAAAGCCGCGTCAGGCGCACGCTTTCCTCTTGGATAATCTTGGAGTATTTCGCCTGATCGGCACGGGTCAGATCGCCATCAATCAGAAATTCCGAGAAGGACCGGATCGAGGTCATCGGCGTGCGCAGCTCGTGGCTGACTTGCCCCAAAAATGCATCCTTTTGCACCGACAGATCGGTCAGCTTCTCATTGGCCTCGCGCAATTGGCGCGCGGTTTGTTCCAACTCGGCCGATTTGGCCTCAAGCTGGCTGGAATATTCAAGGATTTGCGCAGATTCATCTGCCACAGCGATCAGATCTTGCACCGAGACAGATGCCTGCCCGTTGATTTGGCCCACCATCGCATGCGCGGTTGCGGCGCCCACCGTGCCTGCGAGTTCTCGCTCCAACAGACTTACGAAGCCGGGCGTCGGGTCCGGCAGCGCGCCGGGTTTGCCTTGCGCTTTGGCTTCCGTCTCGAACAAGACCTGCGCCTCGCTGGGCCCCAGTAGGCGTTGGGTCATGACCAGCAGATCCTCGGCCTCCGCACTGCCGCCACCAAGGCCGCGCGCTGTCTCAGCGTCGCGAAACGCATTGACGAAACTGGCCGCTTGCAGGCGCTCGATTGGGCTGGGGAAGGTAATAAGAGAGACCAGAATGAAGAAACTTGTGTTGAGCGAGATCGACCAGAAGATCGAATGGATCAGCGGATCAAGGCCGCTGACGCCAATCAGCGCTTGCGGGCGCAGAGCCTCAATTCCGAACGGCCCTTGCGTCATCAAACTGGACGGCATCCAACCGATCGCGGGTATAAAGAGCGTGTAGGACCAGACCGCAAAGCCCACGCAAATTCCTGCAATCGCGCCGCGCCGCGTGCCGCCTCGCCAGAACAATGCGCCGATCAATGCAGGCAATATCTGCGCGACACCTGCGAAGCTGACAAGGCCAATCGCGCTGAGCGTCGTGGAGCCGCCCGTGACGCGGAAATAGCCGTAGCCAAGCCCGATGATGCCCATGATCGACAAGCGCCGCGACAGCAAGACCACGCTGCGCACATCGCCCGATACTGTCGCCCCGCCAGAGCGGCGCGCCAGCCAGAGCGGCGTGACGATATGGTTCGACACCATGGTCGCAATCGCAATTGAGGCCACGATCACCATCGAGGTCGCAGACGAGAACCCGCCCAAGAAGGCCAGCATCGCCAAGCCCTCTTGCTCCATCTCCAAGGGCAGCGTCAGCACGAACAAGTCGGCGTTTGCGCCATCCGGCAGCACCGCCAGACCTGCCACCGCAATCGGCAAGATGAATAGGCTCATCGCCATCAGGTAAAGCGGGAAGGCCCAACTGGCGACGCTAAGCTGCTTTTCATCCGTGGCCTCGACCACCATCACTTGGAACATGCGCGGCAGGCAAATCACGGCGGCCGCAGACAGGAAAGTCATGCCGACCCAACGGCTGGGTTGTGGCTGCCACTGCGATACCGGGCTCGCCTCGATCATGCGCATCATGTCGGACACACCGCCGCTCACACCCCAAACGACGAACACGCCCACAGCAATCAGCGCCAGAAGTTTCACAATCGCTTCGACGGCGATGGCGATGATCACGCCGTGATGGCGCTCATTGGTGT
Source organism: uncultured Rhodobacterales bacterium (assembly GCA_964497775.1). Classification (GTDB taxonomy): domain Bacteria; phylum Pseudomonadota; class Alphaproteobacteria; order Rhodobacterales; family Rhodobacteraceae; genus Litoreibacter. Next base: position 11,671 of record CAZCEW010000055.1, on the reverse strand, counting down.
CGAGGTTGCGCGTGCCAAAAAGGATTGTGAACAAGGCCAGCCCCGCGGCGACCCAAAAGGCGGTGGTGTTCAGTGAGCCCGAGGTCCAAGGTTCCGCGCCGTCGGCATGGTTGGCAAAGACCGCGAAAGACAGTGTGACCGATTGCAATTGCAGCGCGATATAGGGCGTTGTGCCGACGACCACCAGCAACGTCACCAACACCGCCAGCGCCGAGGATTTGCCGTAGCGAGACGAGATCAAATCGGCAATCGAAGTGATCCGTTCTGCGCGGCCCACCCGCACCAATTTACGCAACAGCCACCACCAGCCCAAGAACACAAGCGTCGGGCCCAGATAGATCGTCAGATATTCAAGACCAGAACGCGCCGCATTGCCGACCGCGCCATAAAAGGTCCAAGCCGTGCAATAGACGCTGAGCGAGAGCGTGTAGGTTAAAGGAGACCGCAGCCAGCCCAGTTTGCCCTTTGCGGCGCGTTGATCGGCCCAAAAGGCGATGATGAACAGCAAGATCACATAGCCCAAGGCGACAGCAATCAAGATGTTGAAGGTGACCATAGCGCTTAGCTATCTTCATCGGCAGGGTCGCGTCCGAGCCTGCGCACCAGAAAGGCCGCCACCATGATTAGGACTGACCACAGGAAGAAGAAATAGAGCCCACGCCACGCAGTCGATGCGTTGGCATCACTCGCGCCACCAATCATGATCGCGGGCACCAACATCAACAAGGCTGCAGCAATTGGAAGGACACGGATCGCATCAATGAGCCGCTTGCGGCGATAGACATCACGTTCAAGAAAGACCGGATCACGTGGACCGTCCATTATGCAGCTCCCGGCGCGAGCGCGCGCACCGTTTCGAGCATCTCTGCATTGGAAAACGGCTTGGTCATGAATTGCGACACACCGTAGCTTGCGGCCAATTCGCGGTCTTTGGTCTGGCCGCGCGCGGTCAACATCAAGATCGGCAAATGTTCACTGCGTGTGTCCGAACGCAGTTCTTTCAAAATCTCAAACCCGCTGCGGCCGGGCAGCATTACATCCAAAATCACGACGTCAGGGGCCTTGGCATAGACCGCCTCTACAGCCGTCAGCCCATCGGAGTGAAGCCGTACGGTCCAACCATCGCGCTCCAGCAAAAAGCTGATCGCTTCAATGATGTTGGGTTCATCCTCGATAAGCAGGACAGATTTCCCCATCAGCCGACAATCTCCCAATGTTGGCGCGGTTCGTCACGCAGTAAGCCGCAGATTGGCGGCGCTGTCAAAAGGCATTGGCTCAGGTCTGCAACAGGATCGACGGCTCACGGCGCGAAAGGCAGCTCGAGTGCGGACAAACCCGACAGCTCGGCCCCAGATCAAGCGGTGGCTCAGTTGCTTCATTTACACCGATTAGGACCATGCTTGAGCGATAGCTTACGGGTTGATCAAACTGTGCCGCCCTTAGGGGCGTGCATATCGCATAGGCCTGATAGAGCTGATCTTGCGCGCTGCGCACCAAACGCCTGATCGGCTGACCGGGTGCACCCAAGGCGCTAAAGAGCGGCCAAAGAGGACAAGCCGCGCCAAATTTAGGCAAGCTGAACCCAAGCGGCGCTTTGCGCAGTAGGATGGCACCGGCGCTGTCGCAGGTCACCAATCCAATATCGGGAATATCAGGCGCGGCAGGCAGGCAGGCCAAACGGCGCATCATGACAGGCAGCGCCACATCAAAGATTTGCGCCAACGCACCGGGATCAAAACCGTTTTGTTTTGCAGCCTTAGCAAGCGCAGTTAAGTCAACTTGGCGCGCATCTTTGGCATAATCTTCAAGCATCTGACGCGCCAGATCACGCACGGGGTCCGTGTTCAGTTCCGGCCCTGCCTTTAGCAGTGGCTCGATTGCTTCGGCACCGCCTGTTTCGATCTCTGCGATATGCAAATGGCGGCTTTCAAAGAACCGCGCCACGGCCTCAAGCGGCGTCGCAAAGCTATCTGTTTCTTGCCCCATCCCGTCGAGCAAAGCGGCCATCGCGGCAGAAGTCTCCGCCAGCCTGCGGCTTTCGGTATCGATATTGCTATGAAACCGCTTGCGCCATTCGTCATCAATATCTGGCGTCTCAACCAAAATAGCCGCCGTGGAGCGAATGGCAGACACGGTGGAGAGCATTTCATGCATCTTCTCAGACAAGACCGGGTCATGGGCCAGTTGATCACTGAGCGCACTCGCGCTTTGCTCCAGCGCTGCGATACGTGCGTCTTGAGCCATCAAGCGCGCAGCCCAGCCCGAAAACCGCGTAGCGATCTCTTCGATCTGGCCCAGCTCGACCGGCGCGCCGGGTTGGTGCGCTATTTTCGAGAGCTCCGCCACAACCGAGGCCTGCCCGCCCTCGCTCAGCGTCTCGGGCTCGACGCGCAACGCCTCCGCAAGAGCCAGCAAAACCTTGCCGCCGATTCTGCGACGATTGTGTTCGATCAGGTTGAGATAGCTCGCGGAAATGCCAATTTGTCGCGCCAGATCAAGCTGGCGCAGGCCCAGATCAAGGCGCCTTTGGCGAATTCTTGTTCCGGCCATGCCCAATTGCACTGTTCATAATCCTTAACAAATTCAGGCGCTTTATACCTCTTGGTGTAAATTAGTTTACACATGCTGCGCCGCAACTGTCCATTCTTTTACAAAATATTCTTGCGCCAACTTCGACCTGTTGATTGCATTGCGGCTTCTACCCGATAGTGGGGAGGCTCGAATTCGGGCCGGAACCCGCCGGAGGAGGCGCAGGTTCCACCAAACACTAGGGAGGATTTTATGTCCAAATCGAACTTCACACGTCGTGGCTTGCTCAAGACATCTGCATTCGCAGGTGGCGCAATGGCAGCTCCGTCGATCTTTAGCCCAGTCTGGGCTGACGGCCATGCTGGCTACACAAACGCTCCAACGGGCGGCACTGTCACGCTGGGCTTCAACGTTCCGCAATCGGGCCCATATGCTGACGAGGGTGCGGACGAGCTTCGCGCATACGAGCTGGCTGTTGAGCACCTCAATGGCGGTGGCGACGGCGGCATGATGAACACGTTCAGCTCCAAAGAGCTGAAAGGCAACGGCATCCTCGGCAAGAAAGTCGAGTACGTCACAGGTGATACACAAACCAAATCAGACGCAGCACGTGCATCGGCCAAGTCGATGATCGAAAAAGACGGCGCGATCATGATCACTGGTGGCTCGTCTTCGGGTGTTGCGGTTGCTGTGCAAGCGCTGTGCCAAGAAGCCGGCGTTATCTTCATGGCAGGCCTGACGCACTCCAATGACACAACGGGTAAAGACAAGCGGGCCAACGGCTTCCGTCACTTCTTCAACTCGTACATGTCTGGTGCGGCTTTGGCACCGGTTCTGGCTGCCAACTACGGCACAGACCGTAAAGCCTACCACCTGACAGCCGACTATAACTGGGGCTACACAACTGAAGAAGCGGTTCGCTCTTCGACGGAAGCCATGGGTTGGGAAACTGTTAATGCTGTGAAAACACCGCTGACACAAACCGACTTCTCGTCCTATATTGCGCCAGTTCTGCAATCGGGTGCTGATGTTCTGGTCCTGAACCACTACGGCGGCAACATGGTCAACTCGCTGACCAACGCTGTTCAGTTCGGTCTGCGTGACAAGCTGGTCAACGACAAGAACTTCGAGATTGTTGTTCCACTTTACTCTCGCCTGATGGCGAAAGGTGCTGGTGCCAACGTTAAAGGCATCTTCGGTTCCACGAACTGGCACTGGTCGCTGACAGACGAAGGCTCGAAAGCATTCGTTAAATCCTTCGGCGAAAAATACGGCTTCCCGCCCAGCCAGGCTGCGCACACATGCTACGTGCAAACCCTGCTTTATGCGGATGCGGCTGAGCGTGCTGGCACGTTCAACCCTTGCGGTATCGTTGAAGCGCTTGAAGGCTTTGAGTTCGACGGCATGGGCAACGGCCCAACGCTGTACCGCGCCGAAGATCACCAGTGCTTCAAGGACGTGCTGGTTGTGAAGGGTAAAGAGAACCCAACATCCGAGTTCGACCTTCTCGAAATCGTCGAAGTGACACCTGTAGAGCAGGTCACATACGCACCGGATCACCCGCAGGTCGCGGGCGGCTCCTTGGGCACTTGTAACCCAGGCGCCTAATCTACCTTTCGGGGCGAGGCGCATGACGTCTCGCCCCGATACATCTCCAAAATTTCTGACTGCGGCCTTTTTATGGGTCGTCTCCGCTTCGTGAGGGCAGCACCATGGACGCAATTCTCCTGCAAATTCTCAACGGTTTGGACAAAGGCTCCGCTTATGCGTTGATTGCCTTGGGTCTGACCTTGATCTTCGGGACGCTCGGGGTCGTCAACTTCGCCCACGGGGCCTTGTTCATGATCGGCGCGTTTTGCGCGGTGACATTCAGCAAACTGCTGACCCTTAGTCACACGGTCATCGACGAGACCAAGACCGACTTTCTCGGCAATCCGCTTAAGGTGGACGTGCCCTATCTCTACGACATATTCGGACAAGCCACGGCTGACAGTATCATCGATTGGGCCGTGCCGCTGTCTATCTTGTTTTGTATTCCGGTGATGATCGCCATTGGCTTCATTATGGAGCGTGGGCTGATCAAGCACTTCTACAAACGCCCGCATGCTGACCAAATCCTTGTGACTTTTGGTTTGGCCATCGTGTTGCAAGAGGTCATCAAGTATTTCTACGGCGCAAACCCGATCCCGACACCTGCGCCTGACGCATTCCGCGGCTCGTTCGATTTTGGCGCGGCTTTGGGCTTTGATCCGAACACAATCATCTATCCTTACTGGCGACTGGTCTATTTCTTCTTTGCGGCTCTCATCATCTGCGCGGTCTTTGCCTTCTTGCAGTTCACCACTTTCGGGATGGTCGTACGCGCCGGTATGGCAGACCGCGAAACCGTGGGCCTGCTGGGCATCAATATCGACAAGCGCTTCACCATTATGTTCGGCATCGCGGCTGCGGTAGCAGGGCTTGCGGGGGTGATGTACGCGCCGATCAACTCGCCCAATTACCATATGGGCATGGACTTTCTAGTCCTGAGCTTCGTGGTGGTGGTTGTGGGCGGCATGGGCTCCCTGCCCGGCGCTGTTCTGGCGGGCTTTCTGCTGGGCATCTTGGAAAGCTTCGCCTCGATGTCGATCGTGCTCGAGACCCTGCCCGGTATCAATCAGATCATCATCTACTTGGTCGCAATTATCATTTTGCTCACCCGCCCTCGTGGCTTGATGGGGCGCAAAGGCGTGATGGAGGAATAGAGCATGCTTGGATTAAACAAAAAAGACACCACGCTGCTGCTGGTCGTCATTGCGCTTACCATGTTCGCGCCGTTCATCCTGAACCCCTTCCCTGAAGGCTCTGCGATGGCTCAGTTTAACGCGGGCTATCCGGATCTGATGCAGCGCTTCGTGATCTTTGGCATCTTCGCCATCGGCTTTAACATCCTGTTCGGCCTCACCGGGTACTTGTCCTTCGGCCACGCCGCCTTCTTGGGTGTGGGCAGCTATGCTGCGATGTGGATGATGAAGCTGCTGACGCTTAACGTGATCCCCGCGATTGCCATCTCGGTCTTTATTGCTGGCCTTTTCTCGCTTCTGGTGGGTTGGATTTCGCTGCGCCGCTCAGGCATCTACTTCTCGATCCTGACGCTGGCTTTCGCGCAAATGTCCTACGCGCTGGCCTATTCGGTTCTGACGCCCATCACGGGTGGTGAAACTGGCTTGCAGCCGAAATATAATGACCCACGCATCCTTGATGCGGCGCTTGAGCCGGGCGAGAATGCGAGAGCTAACTTGTTCGGCCTTGAGATGAATTCAAGCTACGAGCTGGGAATGGGCAATTGGCTCTTTACCTTCAACGCGGGCTACTACATCGCCGCGATTGTGATGCTTGTGGCCTTCTACCTGTCGATCCGCATCTTCCGCTCACCTTTCGGCATGATGCTGCGTGCGGTGAAATCGAACCAGCACCGGATGAACTTCACCGGCTTGAACTCGAAACCCTATACGCTCGCGGCCTTCGTGATCTCGGGGATGTATGCGGGTCTTGCAGGCGGGCTGTTGGTTGCGATGGACACGCAAGTGGGCGCAGAGCGGATGTTCTGGACTGCTTCTGGCGAGGTCGTCTTGATGACCATTCTGGGCGGTGCAGGCACATTGATCGGCCCCGTCTTGGGCGCGGGCTTTATCAAGTACTTTGAGAACATCGTCTCGAAGATCAATAGCAGCATCCTGCATCAGTGGTTCTCGTTCATGCCGGACGGGATGGAAGACTTCGTCGTCGCCATCATCTACCCGTTCATCGGCAAAGGCTGGCACCTGACTTTGGGCCTTGTATTCATGCTGGTCGTGATCTTCCTGCCCGGTGGTCTGGTCGAAGGCGGCCAGCGGATCCTTGCAAAACTCGGCCTTGGCAAACGCCAAGAGGTCAATGAGACCGACGCCGATAAAACACCTGCAGAATAAGGAGCGATTGATATGGGTATTCTCGAAGTCAAGAATGTCGGCAAACGCTTCGGCGGGCTGAAGGCGCTCAATGAGGTCAATCTCAGCGTCGAAGAAAACACTGTTCACGCCATTATCGGACCCAATGGCGCGGGCAAATCCACCCTGCTGAACGTCCTTGTGGGCAAGCTGGTCCCTGATACGGGCTCGGTTACGTTCCAAGGGCAAAGCCTGCTGGGCCGCTCTCCGCATGAGATCAACCAGCTTGGCGTCAGCCGCGTCTTCCAAACGCCCGAAATCTTCTCGGATCTCGATGTGATGGAAAACGTGATGATCCCGTGTTTTGCCAAGCGCGATGGCGCTTTTGCATTGCACGCGATCCGATCTGTCGCCAACGAGACTGATATGCGCGAGAAGGCCGAACAAATGTTGATCGACGTCAATATGATCGACAAGCGCCATATGAACGCAGCTTCCATGTCACGCGGCGACAAACGCCGCCTCGAGATGGCGATGTGTCTGGTGCAAGACCCAAAACTGCTGTTGCTTGACGAGCCAACAGCCGGCATGGCGCGCGCCGATACCAACAACACCATCGATCTTCTCAAAGAGATCAAGGAAAAGCGCGACATCACCATGGCGATTATCGAGCATGACATGCATGTCGTCTTCTCCATGGCCGAACGCATCACAGTTCTGGCCCAAGGCACTCCCTTGGTTGAAGACACGCCGGACAATATCAAAGGCCACCCAAAAGTGCGCGAAGCGTATCTTGGCGAAGCTCAGGTTTAAGGACACATCGACATGACTGTAAAACCCGATTTCAACAAGCACGCCAATAATGCAGCTACCGCGCCCGCGTTCCTAAGCGTTTGGGATATCGAGGCCTATTACGGCGAAAGCTACATCGTTCAAGGCGTTAGCTTTAACGTCCATGAAGGCGAAATCCTCGCCCTTCTGGGCCGCAACGGCGCGGGCAAAACATCAACCTTGCGCACCATCGCGCGGCTGGGCGATCCGCAACTTCACCACGGTGAGATCTGGCTCGACCACCAGCCGCTACATAACATGGCCAGCCACGAGGCGGCCGGTGCGGGCATCGCTTTGGTGCCGGAAGACCGCCGTATCATCGCGGGGCTGACGGTTGAAGAAAATCTGCAACTGGCCCAAATCGCACCGCCCATCGGCTGGTCCATCGAACGCGTCTACGAGCTGTTCCCGCGCTTGGGCGAGCGCCGCAAGCAAGAAGGCGTGACGCTGTCTGGTGGCGAGCAACAAATGCTGTCGATTGCGCGCGCGCTATGCCGCGACATCAAAGTGCTGCTGCTGGACGAGCCATACGAAGGCCTCGCGCCGGTCATCGTTCAAGAGATCGCCAAGACGCTGGAAATCATCCGCGACCAAGGCATCACCACCATCATCGTGGAACAAAACGCCGTCGCAGCTCTGAAGCTGGCCGACCGTGCCGTGATCCTTGATACCGGCTCCGTGGTCTATGACGGCTCGGCGGAGGAAGTTTTGAACGATGACAAACTTCGGGCCGAATATCTGGCCATCTAAAGCGCGCGCCGGGGCCTCTTCGAGGGGCCTCAGGCCACTTCGCGCAAGACACTAAAAGACGACAGGGACAGACTGATGAGTGATCAAACATACGCCCCCAGTGCAGCCTTCGCCAAAGGCGCGCATGCCGATAAAGCCACCTATGACAAGATGTATGCCGACAGCATCAAAGACCCGGACGCATTCTGGGCCGAACATGGCAAGCGCGTCGACTGGATCAAGCCCTATACCAAAGTTCGCAATGCCACGTTCGAGCATGGCAAGGTCGATATCAAATGGTACGAGGATGGCACGCTCAACGTTGCGGCCAACTGCATCGACCGCCACCTTGCGACACGTGGCGATCAGACCGCGATCATTTGGGAGCCCGATGACCCCAAAGACGACGCGCTGCATATCAGCTACAAACAGCTCCATTCAGAAGTTTGCAAATTCGCCAATGTCCTGAAAGACATGGGAATCGGCAAAGGCGACCGCGCGATCATCTATATGCCGATGATCCCTGAAGCCGCCTATGCCATGCTGGCCTGCGCGCGGATCGGTGCCATCCATTCCATCGTGTTTGCAGGCTTTTCCGCCGATGCGCTTGGCGCGCGGGTCAATGGCTGTAAGGCCAAGGTGGTGATCACGTCAGATGGTGCTCCGCGCGGCGGTCGTGTCACCAATCTCAAAGACAACGTCAACAAAGCGCTTCTGCATGACACTGATGACGTGCAATGCCTCGTTGTGCAGCGCACAGGCCAACAAGTTGCATGGCGCGACGGGCTTGATACATGGCTCCATGAGGCGGCTGCAAAGGTCTCAGACGATTGCCCGCCCGAGGAAATGGGCGCCGAAGACCCGCTGTTTATCCTGTATACGTCCGGCTCGACCGGTCAGCCCAAAGGCGTCGTGCACACCACGGGCGGCTATCTGGTTTATGCGGGGATGACCCATCAATACACGTTTGACTATCATGACGGCGACATCTTCTGGTGTACGGCCGATGTCGGTTGGGTCACGGGCCACAGCTATATCGTCTACGGGCCACTGGCCAATGGCGCGACCACGCTGATGTTTGAAGGCGTGCCCACCTACCCCGATGCGGGCCGGTTCTGGGACGTTTGCCAAAAGCACAAAGTCAACCAATTCTACACTGCCCCCACCGCTATCCGCGCGCTAATGGGCTTGGGCGATGACTGGGTCACGAAATACGACCTGTCTTCGATCAAAGTGCTGGGCACTGTGGGCGAGCCAATCAACCCTGAGGCGTGGAACTGGTATCACAACGTGGTCGGCGGCGGGAACTGCCCGATCGTTGATACATGGTGGCAGACCGAAACAGGCGGTCACTTGATGACACCCCTGCCCGGTGCGACAACCACGAAACCGGGCTCTTGCACTATGCCTTTCTTTGGTGTGGAGCCGATCATTCTGGAGCCCACCACAGGTGCCGAGATCGCAGATACCGAGGCCGAGGGCGTCTTGTGCATGAAAGCCAGCTGGCCCGGCCAGATGCGCACAGTCTACGGCGATCATGACCGCTTCATGCAGACCTATTTCTCGGACTACAAAGGCTATTACTTCACCGGCGATGGCTGCAAACGCGACGCGGATGGCTATTACTGGATCACGGGCCGCGTCGATGACGTGATCAACGTCTCTGGCCACCGCATGGGTACGGCGGAAGTTGAAAGCGCATTGGTCGCGCATGAAAAAGTCGCCGAAAGCGCCGTGGTCGGCTACCCGCATGACATCAAAGGCCAAGGTATCTACGCCTATGTCACGCTGATGAGCGGTGAAGAGCCCTCCGACGAGTTGCGCAAGGAGCTTGAGACTTGGGTCCGCTCCGAGATCGGCCCGATTGCCAAGCCTGACCTGATCCAATGGGCACCGGGCTTGCCGAAGACCCGCTCGGGCAAAATCATGCGCCGCATCTTGCGCAAGATCGCCGAAGATGATTTCGGCAGCTTGGGCGACACCTCGACGCTGGCCGATCCATCCGTGGTGGAAGACCTGATCGAGCACCGGATGAACCGAGGCTAGGCACAGAACACTTTCGTTTGAACTTGAGACAAATGGGATCTGCTTTTGCGGGTCCCATTTAGGTTTTGGTAAGTCTTGCACCGCTAGCTTCCTCGCGCGGTTGGGGGCTCCTGTAGTGAAGGAGATAGCGAATGCTGACCCACCATCTGATTGGTGCGGCCCATAATGCGGCCGTCCATACACCTCAAACCACGCCCGCGCGCAGCGATGATGTGACTACGCGCGCGGAAGCCACCCAACAGACGCGCTCCAAAGACGAGCCGCCACGGCTACAACTGCCCAAACGCGCCGAGCTGTCGGTCGCGGTACTCGACACGATCCCCGATGCGGTGCCTGAGAGCATATACGCTGCCAAGACCACGCCAGAGCCCGGTTCAGGCGCGTTTGAAACGCGTCTTTTCAGGGAGGAATAACTGGCCTATAACTTCCTCAGCACTGTGCAAATACCTGCGTCAAAGACAGGTCGCGTAGAGGTGAGGAGTTACACCAATGGCCAATAAATCGCATGACGGTGATGTCGAATTCGTCAAAGCCCTAGCTGCCCTTTTGCGCGAGCATGACCTGACCGAATTACAGGTCAAACGCGACTATGCCGAAGACGACAGTCTAAACGTGCGCGTCACGCGCCAGACGCAAATGGTTCAAGCCGCAGCCCCTGTGGCGGCTGCTGCTCCTGTTGCGGCCAGCGCACCTGCTGCCGCCGCACCTGCCGCAAGCGCCCCGTCCGAGGACCCCGCCCAGCATCCCGGCGCCGTGACCTCGCCTATGGTCGGCACGTGCTACTTGCAGGCCGAGCCCGGAACGCCCGCTTTCGTCAGCGTCGGCGATAAAGTCTCTGAAGGTCAGACGGTTCTGATCATCGAGGCGATGAAAACTATGAACCAGATCCCCGCGCCCACATCCGGCACCGTCAAACGTATCCTCGTCGAAGATGGCTCGCCGGTGGAATTCGGCGCACCGCTTCTGATCATCGAATAACGCCACTCCGGAGCGCCCCTGATGTTTCAGAAAATCCTGATAGCCAATCGCGGCGAGATCGCTCTGCGTGTCATCCGTGCCGCGCGCGAAATGGGGATCCAGTCGGTCGCCGTGCATTCGACCGCCGATAGCGACGCGATGCATGTGCGTATGGCGGATGAGGCGATTTGCATCGGCCCGCCGCCAGGCACGGAAAGCTATTTGTCTATCCCCGCGATCATCTCTGCTTGCGAGATTACCGGCGCGGAGGCCATTCACCCGGGCTACGGTTTCTTATCGGAAAACGCCAATTTCGTCCAAGTGATCGAAGATCACGGCCTCAAGTTCATCGGCCCCACGGCGGAACATATCCGCGTCATGGGCGACAAGATCTCGGCCAAGGACACGATGAAGAAGCTCGGCGTGCCTTGCGTTCCCGGCTCGGACGGTGGCGTGGCCACACTTGATGATGCTTACGCGATCGGTGAGGAATTCGGCTATCCGGTGATTATCAAAGCCACCGCTGGCGGCGGCGGCAAAGGCATGAAACTCGCCACATCGCGCGACGAGATGAAGACCGCCTTCCAGACCGCACGGTCCGAGGGCAAGTCGAATTTCGGCAATGACGAGGTCTATATCGAGAAATATCTCGGCACGCCGCGCCATATCGA
>CAZCEW010000054.1:0-17070 GCA_964497775.1 uncultured Rhodobacterales bacterium | reverse complement strand
CATGTGCATGTGACGAATGAAGAGGCGTATTCCAAATACGCCGCCATCGCGACGGATGCGATTGCGCAGCATGGCGGCAGGTTTCTGGCGCGCGCCGGTCGCTACGAGCAGCTTGAAGGCAATGACCGCAAGCGCAACGTCTTGGCGGAATTCCCGAGCCTTGAGGCCGCGCATGATTGTTATTACTCGGATCGCTACCAAGAGGCCTTGAGCCACGCCAAAGATGCGTCTGAGCGGGATTTGGTCATCGTCGAGGGTGTGGACTAGCCGCGCAAACGTGTTCCATCGGGGTCAAATTCTGGCTCTGTGACGACCACCGCGTCGCACATGTCACCCAAGATTTCGATCTGCACTTTCGCGCCTGCTTTTGCCATATCGCGCGGCAAAAAGCCCATAGCGATGGATTTGCCGAGATGGTGCGAGTAGCCGCCTGAGGTGCAGAAGCCTACGACTTTTTCACCCACGAAAATCGGCTCGTACGCCACGACATCGGCGTCTTTGGCTGCAACTTCAAAATTGCACAACACGCGGTCGGGGGGTGCTTTGCGCTCTGCTTCTGCGGCGGCGCGTCCGATAAACGCGTCTGGCTTCTTCCACGCAATGAAGCGGTCCATGCCCGTCTCGGCGGCAGTGTAATCGGGGGAGTACTCGCGGCCCCAAGACCCAAAGAACCGATCCAGCCGCAGTGACATCATCGCGCGCATGCCAAAGGGCGTCATGTCATGCTCGGCTCCGGCCTCCCAAAGCGTGCTCCATAACGCGCGTTGGTCCATTGGGGTGCAGTAGATTTCATAGCCCAGATCGCCTGTGTAGCTGACCCGTTGCACGCGGGTCGCGGTTTGACCGATAGTCATATCGGCGACGTCGAGGAATCTCAGACCTGCCACATCGTCCAAGGTGCAGGCTTGCAGAACCTCGCGCGCTTTGGGGCCCGCGATTTGAAATCCGGTCAGCTTGTCGGAGATATTTTCAACCAGCACACCGTCTTCTGCATGACGCTCAAACCATCTGCTATGGAACGCCTGCGCGCCGTAACTGGCAGTCAGGTAGAACTCAGTCTCGTTTTGGCAGGCAATGGTGAAATCACCCACCAGCTTGCCTTTAGCTGAAAGCATTGGCGACAGCGAAAGCCTGCCTTGCTTGGGGATACGTCCCGCCATTATGAGGTTCAGCCATGCGCGCGCATTTGCCCCCGTGACGCGGTATTTGCCGAAGTTATGGACCTCGTTGATGCCCACAGCCTCGCGCACCGCTCGGACTTCGCGCGCTGTGGCCTCAAACGCGTCAGAGCGACGGAAGGACGGCGTCTCGAATGTGGGCTCATCGCCTTGCGCGAAGTAGTTGGGCACCTCGAGCCCGTATTGATGGCCCCAAACCGCGCCCAGATCAGAGAAGATGTCATACATCGGCGTCGTGCGATGGGGGCGTGCTGCGGGCAGTTCTTCGTTGGGATAGGAGACCGAAAAGCGGCGTTGATAATTCTCGATTACTTTCGGGCGCGTATAGCCGGGAGTGATCCAGTCGCCGAACCGCGCGCAATCCATTGCGATCGTGTCGCGCTCGGTTTCTCCTTCAACCATCCATTGCGCCAGCATCAACCCAACGCCGCCACCTTGGCTAAACCCTGCCATCACTGCGCAGGCCGCCCAATAATTGCGCATGCCGGGGACGGGTCCGACAAGCGGATTGCCGTCAGGGGCAAAGGTAAACGGCCCGTGGATCACTGATTTGACGCCAGCGCGACCGAGTGCGGGGAAGCGTTTATAGGCGAACTCAATCGAGGCTTCGATTTTGTCAAGATTATCGGGGAGCAACTCATGGCCAAAGTCCCAAGGCGTGCCGTTTACGGCCCAAGGTTTGCAGGTCTGCTCGTAGAACCCGATGCACAGCCCGCGGCCCTCCTGGCGCAGATAGCTTTCGCCTGCTGGGTCCATGACATGCGGATGCTCGGCGTCGCGCTCGATGATTTCGGGGATGTCATCGGTGACGATATATTGATGCTCCATCGGGTGGAGCGGGAAATATATGCCCGCCATAGCACCAACCTCGCGCGCCCAAAGGCCTGCCGCATTGACGATATGTTCCGCGTGGATTGTGCCTTTGTCCGTCACCACATCCCATGTGCCGTCGGCGCGCTGCGTCGTGGCTTCTACCTTAGTGTGCAGCTCAATCGTGGCGCCTCCCATCCGGGCGGCTTTGGCATAGGCGTGGGTCGTGCCGGAAGGATCAAGATGGCCATCAAGCGGATCATAAAGCGCGCCGATGATGCCGTCTGTATTGGTGACAGGAGCGATCTTGGCGATCTCGGCGGGCCCGACGATTTCAGTCTCGAGCCCCATATAGCGGTGCTTGGCACGCTCAGCCACGAGCATGTCGAACCGGTCTTGATTGTCGGCCAGCGTGACGCCGCCCACATGATGCAGCCCGCACGACATGCCGGTGATCTCTTCAAGCTCTTTGTAAAGCCGGATCGTATAGCCCTGAAGGGCTGCCATATTGGTGTCGCCGTTGAGCGTATGAAACCCGCCCGCCGCATGCCAGGTCGAGCCGGATGTCAGCTCTGATCGCTCAATCAGCATCACATCTGACCAACCCAGTTTGGTCAGGTGATAGAGAACCGAGCATCCAACGACGCCTCCGCCGATTACGGCAACACGGGTGGTGGTTTGCATCTGGGCCTCCTTTAGCGGTTTGGGTTAGGCTGGAGCCCAGTGTGGCGGCTTACTTGTATCACTGCGACCAAAAATGTCGCATCGCGGCAAAAGAATCGCGTGTATCAAAGGCAGGGTAGAGGGAAGACCAGTAGGGAAGGCGCGTCAGATGAAAACCCATGCACAGGCCGTTGTGATCGGCGGAGGCGTGATCGGCTGCTCGATCCTCTATCACCTGACGAAATTGGGCTGGACCGACGTGGTTCTGTTGGAACGCGACGAACTCACTTCAGGATCTACGTGGCACGCGGCGGCAAATATTCACGGGCTGCATGACAATAACAACATCACACGCATTCAGAATTACACGATGGATTTATACAACGCGCTAGAGGCAGAGACGGGTCAGTCTTGCGGAGTGTTCCAACCCGGATCGCTCTATTTGGCGCAAACCGAAGCGCGCGAACACCAGCTGCGCTTGCAAGCCGCAAAGGCCAAATATTACGGCCTGAATTTCTACGAGGTTGACCGCGCTGAGGCTGAGCGTCTGCATCCTTTGGTCGATTATGACGGCATCCGATGCATCATGTTCGAGCCTTCGGGCGGCAATGTCGATCCGTCCGGCGTGACCAATGCCTATGCGTCGGGCGCGCGTCAGAACGGCGCTGAGATTCACCGTTTCACGCCCGTGACGGCGACCGATCAGCAAAGCGATGGGACATGGGTCGTCAAGACGCCGAAAGGTGATATCGTGACACCTGTTGTGGTCAATGCCGCGGGTCTCTGGGGCCGCGAAGTGGCTGCGATGGCGGGGATCGAGCTGCCGTTGCAGCCGACAGAGCATCAGTATTTCGTCACCGAGACCATCGCCGAGATTGAAGCTATGGATCGCCGTTTGCCCTCTGTCGCCGATCGCGATGGAGAGTATTACTTGCGTCAAGAAGGCAAGGGCCTGCTGGTCGGCGCCTATGAGAAGGACTTACGCTTTTGGGCCGAAGACGGCACGCCGCAAGGTTTTGGCCATGAGCTTTTCGCCGATGATCTGGAACGGATCGAGCCCAACATGATGCGCGCCATCGACCGCGTGCCTGCTGTGGGCACCGCGGGCATCAAACGTGTGATCAATGGCCCGATGATCTGGTCGCCGGACAGCAATGCTCTGTTTGGTCCTGTGCCGGAGCTGAAGGGCTATTTCTGCTGTAACGGCATCATTCCGGGCTTCTCGCAATCGGGCGGCCTTGGTAGCCTGACCGCCGAATGGATCGTCACGGGCGAGCCGCATCTGGATATGTTTCCTTGGGATGTCGCGCGATTTGGCGCTTGGGCTGACAAGACATTCACCAAGGCGCGGGTCGGCGATCAATATGCCAATCGCTTTTCGATCCATTTCCCCAATGAGGAACGCAGCGCGGGCCGTCCTGCGCGCACTCGACCAATCTATGAGACGCAAGCGCAGATGGGTGCGGTGTTCGGTCTGAATTACGGCTGGGAGCATCCTTTGTGGTTTGCGGATGCGCCCGGCACGATCGACACAAACGGCTTCACACGTCAGAATTGGTTTGAGCCTGTGGGCGAGGAATGCCGCATGCTGCGCAAAAATGCGGGCATCATCGATATCTCGAACTTCGCGAAATACAGCGTCAAAGGGCAGGGGGCCTCGGACTGGCTGAACGCGATTTTTGCCAACAATATGCCCAAGGAGGTTGGGCGGTCCTGCCTGACACCTTTGATCGGGGTACGCGGCGGGATTGCGGGTGATTTCACCGTGACGAAGCTTGGCGATGAAGACTTCCTGATCATCGGGTCGGGCATGGCAGAGCGCTACCATTTGCGCTTTTTCAACGCCGTCGAGCGGCCGGAGACAGTGCATTTCGAAAGTCAGACCGAAGCCATGTGCGGCTTCAACGTCGCAGGCCCCGACAGCCGCGCTTTGCTGGAACGGCTCACCAATGCCTCGCTCGCGACCGAAGATTTTCCGTTCATGCGCTCGCAACAGATCACGCTGGCGGGCGTTGATCTGGTGGCGCTTCGCGTCTCGTTCACAGGTGATTTGGGGTGGGAGCTGCATTGCAAGACCGAAGACCAAGCGCGGCTTTATGAGGCGTTGATCGAGACGGGCAAAGAATTTGGCGCGGGACCCGTTGGATCTCGGGCGCTGATGTCGCTTCGGGTCGAGAAGGGCTATGGCTCGTGGAGCCGAGAATACAGTCCTGAATACTGGCCGCAGGAAGTGGGCTTGGATCGGTTGATCAAGCTTGAAAAGGATTTCCTGAACAAGGCCGCCTATGTCGCGTTGAAAGACAATGCCCCGCGTGAGCATTTGCACATCATCGAAGTGCTAGAGGTCGACGGCGCGGACGCAACAGGGGGCGAGCCGATCTTCTTGCCAGATGGCACGCCCGTGGGCCGCGTCTCGTCAGGAACATATGGCTATACGGTCGAAAAGTCGCTGGCTTTGGGGTTCCTGAAAGGTGTTGAGACAGGGGCAGAAGTCCACGTTAT
Organism: uncultured Rhodobacterales bacterium; assembly: GCA_964497775.1. GTDB lineage: Bacteria > Pseudomonadota > Alphaproteobacteria > Rhodobacterales > Rhodobacteraceae > Litoreibacter. The sequence continues at coordinate 11,917 of CAZCEW010000054.1, read as the reverse complement.
GATCCTCGGCAAACCGCATCGCGGTGTCGTGCTGGCGGAGCCGCCCTTTGATCCTAATGGCCGGAAGCTTCGCGCTTAGCTACACAGGCGCGCAGTCTTTGAGAAATGCTGCCAGATCGGGCCTGCTGCGGCCCGTCAGCTTGTCAAGGAACGGCAAGGCCCTTTGATCCAGCACTGCACAGGCGTGGTCCAATTCTGTGCCGCTCTGCGCGACGTTCGGATAAATCAGCGCTCCGAGCTCTCCGGTCGGATGGTCCGACCTGTCGTAAAACCGCCCCAACCTAAAAACCTCGCGCCGGCTGACGCCAATGGCATGGCTTAGAACAGATCGCGGGCGCGCGCCGAGATTGACATAGCATTGAAACCCACGGCTTGAAGGCTGAAGCCCGAAGCTTAGTCGCATGAAGGCCTTGGTCTTGACCCACCCCTCTTCTTGCACGCTATAGCCGTGGCGCGTCGCGATCTCACCAAAGCGGCGCGTGATCTCGGCGCGGGCCTTTCGCGCGATAGCTGCCCGTTCGCGGGCGTCATGGTTAGTTGTCCACGCGATCAGTTGTGTGACGTATTCGGTGGGCTCGGTCACTTCTCGGGGATCAGGCCGCGCGGGCTAAAGCGCAGCATCAACAAGAGAACCAATCCCATTGTCAGAAGCCGCATATGCGCCGCACTTTCCAACAGATGCGCTTTCAGCCATGAGCCGTCGGCCATGCCGGATGTCACGAGGTTCATCAGGGCTTGACCCATCGGTTCCACTTGGACCCAGAGAAACCAAACCAGAAAACCGCCCAGGACCGCGCCGAAATTATTGCCCGAGCCGCCGACGATCACCATCACCCAGACCAGAAATGTAAAGCGAAGCGGCTGATAGGTGCCCGGCGTCAATTGACCATCGAGCGTGGTCATCATAGCACCCGCGATCCCGCAAATGGCCGAGCCCAGAATGAAGACCTGCAAATGGCGCGCGGTGACGTCCTTGCCCATCGCCTCGGCCGCGACCTCATTGTCACGGATTGCGCGCATCATGCGTCCCCATGGCGAGTTCAGCGCTTTTTGGGCGAGCCATAGCAAGATGATCAAAACGACCGTGAACAAGATCGAGTACATCAGTTTGACGTAGAGCGTGGACGCGACGGTGGGCTCTAGGCCCAGCGATGCAGCTTTCTCGACAAAGCCCGGTTGCTTTTGCAGCTCGACCTCGAAGGGCACTGTGACGGGGCGGGGCAGGCCGATGACGTTCTTGACGCCGCGCGACAGCCAGTCTTCGTTTTTCAGCACGGCGATGATGATCTCGGCAATGCCGAGCGTCGCGATGGCCAGATAGTCAGACCGCAGCCCCAAAGCGATTTTGCCGATGACCCATGCGGCACCGGCTGCAAGCAGGCCGCCCACGGGCCAAGAGAGCATGATCGGCAGACCCAGACCGCCGAGATAGCCTGTCGAGGCCGGATTGATCGCCTCAATCGCATCGACATTCGCATCGAAGATGTAGCGAAACAGGAAGAAGCCGCCGATTAGAATGGCCAGAATTGCCAGAGTGCGCGCGCGCCCCGCGGCCATGCGTCCCCAGCTGACGATCGCCAGTACAATCGTTGCGGCTCCAACCAGCAGGCCGAGGAGCACGCCCCAACCGCCGACGGCCCAAGCTTCGCTCGTGGGGGGCATGGAGATTACGACCGTCGCCAAACCGCCAAGCGCCACAAAGCCCATGATGCCGACATTGAACAACCCCGCGAGGCCCCATTGGACGTTTACACCCAAAGCCATGATGGCCGAGATCAGCCCCATATTCAGGATCAACAGCGCCGTGTTCCAAGACTGCACAAAGCCTGTGCCAATGATCAGGACCGCGACAAGCGCGAAAAGTGACATGTCTCGCATGCTCATACCGACTGCCCCTTAAATAGCCCCGTGGGTTTGAACAAAAGCACGATGATCAGGATCGAAAAGCTGACGGCGAACTTGTAATCTGTGCTCAGAAGCTGCGCCAATCCGTCTGGTCCCCAAGCGTCGGGCAGGATGTAGTTGGCGACTTTCTTGAAAGCGTAGGTCACGGTGACTTCTGAGAAAGCAATGACGAACCCGCCTGCGATTGCGCCCAACGGGTTGCCCAAGCCGCCTACGATGGCCGCTGCAAAAATGGGCAGGAGGAGTTGGAAATAGACAAACGGCTTAAATGACTTATCGAGCCCGTAAAGCGTGCCTGCCACTGTCGCCAAGGCGGCCACGATAAGCCATGTGTACAGAACAACGCGCTCAGGGTTGATGCCCGACAAAAGCGCCAGATCCTCATTGTCAGAGAAGGCGCGCATGGATTTGCCAGTGCGGGTTTTGTTGAGAAACCAGAACAAGATCGCCACGACGATCACGGCTGTGACCACGGTGAGACCTTGGGTGGTCTTGATGGCCAAGCCTTCTTTAAGGCCAGTGAGTTCCTTGAAATTGCGTGCAGAAATGATGAAACGCTCGCCGTCGGAGAAGCGTTGATCGCCGGGCCCGATGATAAAGCGCGTCAGCCCATTCATAATGAACATCACCCCCAGTGACACCATCACAAAGACCACAGGCTTGACCTTATTGCGCCTGTAGAAGCGATAGACGGCGCGGTCTGTACCGATCAGCACAAGCGCTGTCAGAGCAATTCCGAAAGGCAGCGCCAGAAGAGCTGTGGGCAGGGGGCCTGCACTGAGGCCTAGGCTTTGAAAGCCCCAAGTAATCAGCACCACAAACATCGTGCCAAAGGCCATCGTGTCGCCATGCGCGAAGTTGGAAAAGCGCAAGATGCCGTAGATCAGCGTCACGCCCAAAGCGCCCAAAGCCAGCTGCGCGCCGTAGGCTGTGCCCGGTATCAGCACGAAATTAGCGAAAGCGACGATGGCGTTGAGGAAGTCCATTACTCAGAAGCCTCGCACGAGCCTAGATAGCTGACCAACAGAGGCCCGTCATAGATATGCGTCGTGTAGCGCGCGCTCTTTGTGTCGGTCGCTGTGAGTAGATGAAACGCGCTTTGTGTGAAGCCGACATAGACGCGCACCTTGTCGCTGCCGCCCAATGCGACGGGGAAGCTCTCCGCGTCTGAGGACAGTGTGAGCCCTGCATCAGTTTCATCCAGTGATACCGCAAACGAGGTCTCGGAGCAGGCCTCGGCCTCAAAACACTCGGTGGTGAAGGTGCATTGCGTGGCAGCGTTTGCTTGTGCGGCCATCGCGGCAGTGAAAAGTGGAAGTAGCCAGTATTTCATCTTATCCCCCAAGAAAGGATTTGCGGACATCGGGGTCGTTTAGAAGCGCTTGTCCCGTGTCGGTATATCTGTTTGCGCCTTGCACCAGCACATAGCCGCGATCGGCGATTTCTAATGCTTGGCGCGCATTTTGCTCGACCATCAGGATCGGAATGCCAGTGCGTGCCACTTCGATGATGCGGTCAAACAGCTCGTCCATAACGATGGGCGAGACACCCGCCGTGGGCTCGTCCAGCATCAGCACTTTGGGCTGGGTCATCAACGCGCGGCCGACGGCCACTTGTTGGCGTTGTCCGCCAGAGAGCTCTCCGGCGGCTTGCAGGCGTTTCTCTTTGAGGATCGGGAACAGGTCGTAGATCTGCTCCATCGTCTCGGCGATATCGTCGCGGCGGATGAACGCGCCCATTTCCAAGTTCTCTTCCACAGTCATCGAGGTGAAAATGTTGGAGGTTTGCGGCACAAACCCCATGCCTTTGACCACGCGGTCTTGCGGCGACAGTTTCGAGATATCTTCGCCATCGAGCCGCACAGAGCCTGAGCGCAGGTTCAGCATTCCGAAAACGGCTTTCATGGCGGTGGATTTGCCCGCACCGTTGGGTCCAACGATCACGGCAATTTCGCCCGGGTTCACGGCAATCGTGCACTCATGCAAAATATCTGGCCCTGCACCATAGCCGCCGGTCATGGCATCACCGATCAAGAAGGGCTCACTCATGCATTAAGGCTCCGCAAGGCGTTCTCACTATCGGCTTCGCAATTCGGTCACAGCGGCAGCATGCAGCTCGGCAGTGGCTGCGTCAGGCGTGCTGGCGATGGTGAACGAGATCATTTGCGGGGTCTCTTTCGGGGTGATGAAGAACGTGTTGAAATAGACGAAGTTCAACCCGTCGATCTTTGCGCCATAGACCAGTTTGCGACCGGGGTGGCCGTTCACGGTCATATCGGTCGTCTCGAAGCGTTCCACATCCGCTTCGCCAATGCCCGCCCCGATGGAGGCGTTGCGGATGATAGAGTTTTCCATGAAATCAAGCGTCAACCCGTCGCTGCTGCCCACGGATTCAAGAATGATCGTCGCGTAATTGCGGTCGTCATAGCGGTAGGACCCGGCGCTATCGGGCGTCAGTTTCGACGTGGCGCCCCAACCGATTTTGTCGCCGCAAAAGACGTGATTGTCACCGATCGCACCGCAATCGGTAAGGTTCACCTTGTTGCTGTTGTCGGCGTCGCCTTCGAATTTCCACGAGAAGTCATCGTAGATGATCGCGTTGCGGCCATTGATCTCGACATTGCCCAAGATCGTTTGCGCTTGCGCACCGAAGCTCACCAGCAGCCCCAAAAGGCCGGCTATCAGAAAGGATTTCATGTTTATGCTCCTGCAACTTTGTTTTTCAATCCCGTGCCCAGATAGGCTTCGATAACTTGTTCATTGGCCTTGATCTCGGCCAGCGTGCCCTGGGCCAAAACACGGCCCTCGGCCATACAGATCACTGGATCGCAGAGCCGTCCGATGAAATCCATATCATGCTCGATGACGACAAATGTATAGCCGCGCTCTTTGTTGAGCCGCAAAATCGCATCGCCGATTGTGTTGAGAAGCGTCCGGTTCACGCCCGCGCCGACCTCGTCAAGAAACACGATCTTGGCGTCGACCATCATTGTGCGGCCAAGCTCCAGAAGCTTTTTTTGTCCGCCCGAGATATTGCCCGCGCGTTCTTCCGCCAGATGATCAATGGTCAGAAATTCGAGAACTTCATCGGCTTTGGCCTTTAGGGCACGTTCTTGATCGGCGATGCGTTTGCGTCCGAACCATGTGTTCCAAAGCGCCTCGCCAGATTGGCCGCCGGGGACCATCATCAGGTTCTCGCGCAGGCTCATCGAGGTAAACTCATGCGCGATCTGGAACGTGCGCAGCAGACCCTTTGAGAACAGTGTGTGCGGCGGCAGGCCGGTGATATCTTCACCCGCCATCAAGACGCGCCCAGAGGTCGGTTTCAAGACGCCCGCGATCACGTTGAAAAGAGTGGTTTTTCCGGCGCCATTTGGGCCGATCAATCCAGTGATCGAGCCTTGCTCGATCTCTAGGGACGCGCCGTCGACAGCGTGGAAGCCGCCGAAATGTTTGTGAATATCGTCAACGACGATCATAGAGCGCACCCCTCCCGAAGAGAGCAGCGCGAAGCGAAACTCCGCGCTGCCTTTGTCTTAGTCGCTCAATTTAGCGGTAGCCGATTGTCGAGTAGACACCGTCTTTGAACTCGATCTCTTGGTAGTTACCGGCAGATTCGCCTGCGCCTACCAGTTCAACCGCAGAGGCACCGACATAGTCGACCTCTTTGCCGTCTTTGATCAGCTGAAGGGCTTTTTCCAACTCGCCGGGGAAGATTTGCTCGCCCGGAGCGTTGGCCACATCCATGATATGATCTTTGAAATCAGCCGAGTCGACCGAGCCCGCTTTTTGCATTGCCAGCATAATCAGCGCAGCCGCGTCATAGCTTTCAGGTGCAAAGGCGGATGTGCCGTCAAAGCCTGCGGCTTCAGCCAATGTTGCGAAACCAGCAGCGCCGGGGCTGTCTGTACCGGGGTAGGCGCCAAACGATCCGTTCAGCTCTGCGCCGAAGTTTTCGTTCAGTTTCGCGCCAACCATGCCGTCTGGCATGTAGAACGTCTCGAACGCGCCAGCGTCGAGTGCTGCACGGATGATGCCCGAGCCGCCTTGGTCAACATAGCCCGCAACAACCAGAACTTCGCCGCCAGCCGAAGCCAATGCGCCGACTTCCGCAGAGTAATCCGCTTTGCCGTCTTCATGCGCGGCAGAGATGGTTACAGTGCCACCCGCTGCTTCGAATTCCGATTTGATCGCATCGGCAAGACCCTTGCCGTAGTCATTGTTGGTGTAGGTCAGGGCAATTTCGCTAAAGCCGCGATCTTGCAAGATGTTGGTGACGATCACACCTTGGCGCGCATCGGATGGCGCTGTGCGGAAGAACAAGCCGTCATCTTCCGCGGTCGAAAGGCCCGGCGATGTGGCGGAAGGCGAAACCATAACGACGCCGTTGGCGCGCGCTACGTTTTGCAAGATTGCGCCCGTGACGCCGGAACAATCCGCGCCCATGATCGCATTGACCTTGTCGGCTGTGACCAGACGTTCGGCAGCAGCTGTGGCCGCGCCTGCGTCGATACATGTGCTGTCGCCGCGGACGGCTTCAACTTTTGCGCCGTCCAGAAGCGCGCCAGACGCGCTGACTTCGGCAATCGCCAGCTCAGCGCCGGCGCCCATTGCAGGCGTGATAGATTCAAGAGGGCCGGTAAAGCCAAGGATAACGCCGATCTTGACGTTCTTGGCATGGCCGTCGGCAAATGCGGCACCGGCCAGAAGCGCGGTTGCGGCAGTTGCGAGTAGCAGCTTTTTCATAAGGTGGTCTCCCAGAGTGGTTTGTTATTGATGCGAAACCCTAAATGCAGCCTGTGAAAAAGAAAAGTGCAAGTTTTGCTCCGTTCACAAGCGGGTTATGGGGCTCGACAGCGGCGCTGAGACCTCTAGCTTTTGTGTCATCCATCCAGTCAACCGAACCCGAGGTTATGATGCGCCGCTTTTTCTCGCTCCTTTCATCCTTTTTGACACTGGCAGGTCCCGCCGCGGCCCTCGACAGCACGCAAGGCAATCTCGCAGTGACCTTGCTGGCAAGCGGCCTTGATCAGCCTTGGGCGGTAGAGGTCTTGCCTTCGGGTGACATGCTGATCACCGAGCGTGCGGGGAGGTTGCTGCGCCGCGCGCCTGACGGGCAGATCTCTCGCATCGCCAATGTGCCGAAAGTTGTCGATCAAGGGCAGGGGGGATTGCTTGACTTGATGATCCCGCGTGATTTCGCGACCAGTCGGGAGGTCTTCTTGAGCTATTCCAAACGCCAAGGGCGCGGCTCCGGCACGGCATTGTCGGTTGGGCGTCTCAATGAGGCTGGCACGGCGCTTGAGAATGTGCAGCTCTTGTTTGAAATGGCGCCGGGCTCAAGCGGCGGGCGTCACTTTGGCAGCCGCATTGTTGAAGCCTCGGACGGCACGATCTTTCTGACCACGGGGGATCGCGGCGACAGGCCAAGTGCGCAGGATTTGCGCGTGCATTCGGGCAAGGTCATTCGCATCAACCGCGATGGCTCGGTGCCGCAAGACAATCCGTTTGTGACCCAACCCGACGCGCTGCCCGAGATTTGGAGCCTTGGGCACCGCAATCCGCAAGGGGCGGCGCTTGATCTGAACGGCAATCTCTGGACCTCGGCGCATGGCGCAAAGGGCGGCGATGAGGTCAACAGGATTGGCGGTGGTGACAATTACGGCTGGCCGGTGATTTCCTACGGGCGGCATTATTCTGGCGCCAAGATCGGCGTCGGCGTTGAAGCCAGCGGCATGCGCCAGCCCGAGCATTACTGGGACCCGTCTATCGCGCCCTCGGGTATGATGATTTACTCGGGCAAGCTCTGGCCCGAGTGGCGCGGGGATATCTTTGTGGGCTCGCTCAAGTTTGACATGATCTCACGACTTGATGGCAAAACCTTCGCTGAGGAGAGACTGCAATCAAGCCAGACCGGACGGGTGCGCGATATTATCGAAGGGCCAAATGGCGAAATCTTGTTTCTGTCCGTCGAAGACGGCGCGCTTTACGCGGTGACGCCTGAGTAGCCATCGAGTCGGCTGTTTGACTATCTGCGGCTCACCCGATTGCGCGTCGGCGCTGATCTGGAAACAATGAACCGGTTTTGTCGCGGACTATTTGGCAAATATGCCGCGAAGACGGCGCTTAAGCGATTGGTTGGAAATATCTTCTTTTTTCGCAAATCTTGTGAGATATACTCCGCCACAGACAAATTAGGCGTTAATTCGTAATTGGAGTCCTCGCTATGAGCGCAGAAAAAGTTAAAGAGAAACCCTCCCTGATCAACCCGATGGTGCGTGGTGATTTCGTTGAGCTCGACCGTGATGAATGCGTCGCTGCGGGTAAGAAACTGCACAAGACTTATGTCGAGAACCAGCCGTTCCCGCATATTGTCATGGAGAATTTTCTGCCGATGGATCTGTTGCGTCGGGTCGTCGAAGAATTTCCCAAACGCGAAACGGGTCGCTTTGCCGATGCCCATTCGAACCTGAAGACCGGCTACCAGATGGAAAAGATCCGCTCTGACTACATCACCAATCTTCAAAACGCTCTGAATTCCTCGCAGTTTATCGAGTTTCTGGAGGAGATGACCGGCATCAAGGGCCTGTTTGCCGATCCTCATTTTGCGGGCGGTGGTCTGCACGAGACTGCGCGCGGCGGACATCTGAGCATCCATGCCGATTTCAACATTCATCCACGCCTAAAAGTGCGTCGTCGGATGAACCTGATTTTGTTTCTCAACGAGACTTGGGAAGACAGCTATGGCGGCCATCTGGAGCTTTGGGAAAAAGACATGTCCAAATGCGCCCATAAGGTTTTGCCGTTGATGGGACGCGCGGTTGTGTTCAACACTGAAGATGACAGCTTCCACGGTCACCCTGATCCCACGACCAACCCGCCAGAGATGTTCCGCCGCTCTATTGCGCTGTATTATTACACTGCGGCTGACGGAACTTTGGCCGAGACACCGCGCACGACTGACTTCAAAGCGCGTCCCGGTACAGCGGACCAGAAGGCATCAACAAAAATGCGCGTCAAAGCGGTTGCCAAAGAAGTGCTGCCGCCGATCATTTCGCGCAAACTGTTTCGGTAGGGCTTGGCCACACCACAATGATAGAGCAAGGGCTGGCCTCATTGGCTGGCCCTTTTTCGTCTCTCAGTTAGGGCGGCGGCTAGGCGATCAGAAGGTCGTTGTCGACTTCTGAGAGCAGTGTGTTTTCCAAGATCAATTGGTCTGCACCCCCGAAATCAAACACCACCGCACCTGCGACTTGTGAGGCGAGCGCCATCGCATCGGCTGTGGACGCGAAACCAAACTCGATCAGATCGATGAAGTCGACGTTGTTTTGGAAATCGGTGACTGTGTCTTGCCCGTAGCCTGTCATAAACACGAACGTATCGCGCTGAGCGCCGCCCTCAAGCAAATCATTGCCTAGCCCACCATCCAAACGGTCATTATTGAAGCCGCCTTCCAGCCGATCATCGCCAAGACCACCCATCAGAGTGTCATTGCCGCCATCGCCACGCAGCAGATCATCATCGGCACCGCCATCAAGGAAATCCGCCTCAGCACCGCCGCTCAGCGTGTCTTCACCTTCATCGCCCCTCAAGGTGTCGGAATTGAACCCACCGAAAAGCAGATCATCGCCCAGACCGCCATTCAGCGTGTCATTGCCGCCTTCGCCATATAGCTCATCATTGCCTGCGCCGCCGTTCAAAATATCAATCTGGGCGCCGCCATAAAGCATATCGGCCCCGGCATCGCCGTTAAGCGTGTCGTTATTGTTGAACCCGCGCAGAATGTCGTTGTCATCACCGCCATTGAGCTGATCATTGCCATTGCCGCCGATAAGCAAGTCATTGCCCGCGCCCCCGTCGAGAATGTCAGCTTGGGCGCCACCGTCTAGCGTATCTTCGCCCGCATCGCCCATCAACGTATCAGAATTGAAGCCCCCGATAAGTAGATCATCGCCGGAGCCTCCGCTCAAAATGTCATTGCCGCCTTCGCCGTAAAGCTCGTCATTGCCCGCGCCGCCATTCAGCGTGTCAATCTGGACGCCGCCATAGAGCATATCCGCCCCGGCACCGCCGTTCAGAGTGTCATTATTGCTGAAGCCTTGAAGCAGGTCGTTGCCATCGTCCCCATTTAGCTCATCATCCCCGTTGCCGCCCACGAGAAGGTCATTGCCCGCGCCTCCGTTCAGGATGTCGGCTTGTTGCTGGCCATAAAGTTCGTCATCGCCCGCGTCCCCATTGAGCGTGTCGCTATCTGTGGCCCCTCTGAGGATGTCATTGCCATCGCCACCGAAGATTAGATCATTGCCATTGCCGCCGTTGAGTTCATCATCGCCAATGCCGCCATCAAGCTCGTCTGCTTGCGCATTGCCATTCAGGAGGTCATTGCCTCCGCCGCCAAACATCAGATCGATACCAGAGCCGCCAAGCAGCGTGTCATTGCCGACATCGCCGTAAAGCCTGTCACCTTGATCCCCGCCGCGCAAAGTATCATTGCCGCCGCCACCGATCAGAAGGTCCGCGCCTGCAAGACCAGAGAGGATATTGGCGACGCCATTGCCGATTAATGTGTCATCAAGCGCGCCCCCGATAGCGTTCTCGATCACGGTGCCGGGCATCAGAAACAAGCTCGACGCCACATTGGAGATATTCGAGATCCCGCTATCGCGCAGGTCGATATAATTCTCGAAATCCAATAACGCGCCGTTGATCGTGTCGATCCCGCCGGTATCGGCGACCGTGTACATAATGTCGTTGACGCTCAAATTGCCAGTGGTCGCGCCAGTATTCACCGCCGTATAGAGCCCAAGTACACCGTCGGCGGCATTGCCAAGCGCCGTTTCAGGGCCGAAATGGCCGTATTGCGTGTTGCCCTCATTCACATCAACCGCGCCATACATGTCCCACATGGCGCGGATATCAGCGGCCATTGGCGTCAGCGGTTGCGTGCCAAAGCTCGCGTCGAAAAACGCCTCATCTGCCGCATCGAAATAGGACATGACCGAGGAACGGTACGTGTCATTGGCGTATACGGAGTCGATCGAATAGGTCCCAAAGAAATTATATGGCCCCCCATGGCCGAGCCCCAAAGCATGTCCGATTTCATGCATAAAGGTCACGTAGGCCAGGCTGCCCAGATTGGCGGGCCCGTCATAATAGAGCCGGTCAATATTGATCGAGGCGCTGGTGATCGTTGTGCCAATGGTCGAGAAATTCGCATAAGCGCCTGAATCGTCGTCGCGAAAGATGATATCTCCGCCGAAATTCCGGGACACGAAATTGATATCTGTGACAGAGGCCCAAGCGTCAAAAGCCCATTCGACCAGTTGGCGGCCATTCTCTGTCAGATTGGTCGAATTATAGGTGATCGTGCGGCTGGCGTCCAAGTTCCACTTTGCGGGCGACTGACCCTCATAAGACCAAAACCCCACGCGCAGATAGTCGGCGATTTCATCAATCGTCCAATCTCTCCAGCCGGGGATTTCTTCAAAAGTGACAGAATATGATCCCGACGATCCGCTCAGGTCTGGCGAGACGAAATAAGTCCCCGTGGTCTCTGCCACGAAGCGGATAACGGCCTCATCTTGATTGGCGGTCAGTCCGCTATAGGCCACGGCACCGTCCGCAAAGGTCAGAAGTTGCGAATAGGGCGTTATAGAAATGTTGGGATCGAGCCGAACTTCATAGGATTTACCGGCCTCGACCTGCAAGCCTACATAATCGGTATCAAAAGAGGTGCTTAAGGAGCCTCGAAACTCATCTGTTGGGGTAAGAAAATACTGCGTGTCAAACAAACCTGCATCACTTGTCTCGAAAATAACTGTGCCCATTCGGCTTGCTCCCACAATTGCAATCAAACAGTTCGTCGAGAAATAATCGCGCGCGGCCTGATCTTTTCGCCAAATTACATTGAGCGTGACGAAAAGACAATAAAAACGGGCTGTTTTGAAGTTTGGAAGTCTGGCGGAGAGACAGGGATTCGAACCCTGGGAACCCTCTCGAGCTCAACGGTTTTC
>CAZCEW010000053.1:9079-17197 GCA_964497775.1 uncultured Rhodobacterales bacterium | reverse complement strand
CATTCGCTGACGTGGTTCAAAGGCATGAAGCCCAGCCTCGACTATCGCGGTGTGCATCTGGAGCCGCTGAGCTCGCATAATGAAGGCGGGATTGATCTAAAGAAAATCGCACCGAAAGCGCGGGTGTATTGATCCGCGTGGCCTGCATTTGTGTACTTCTGGCCGCAACGGCCTGCGCGCCCGTTCCCATGACCTATGAACGGGCCGAAGCTTTGTGCCGCGAGGACATTCGCGGCGCAGACGGCGTGTCGGGCAATGTGGGCATTGGAGTTGGCTCGGGCGGCGGACGGGCAAAAGGCTCGATCACGATTGATAACCGCGTGTTCAATCCGCAATCGCAAGACGATTATCTGGCAGACTGCATCGCGCGCCGCGTCAATGGCGAGCCGCAGCCGACGCAGTTCGGCATCACCATCGGGGCCTCGACATGAGGGTTTTGGCTCTGGCACTTCCACTCGCGCTGATGGCCTGCGGCGATGACGGCTTGGGCGATCAGATTGCGCGTGATCAGGCGAAAAAGGCGGTGAACCCCGTCCTGGCCGAACGCTTCCCCGGCGTGCCTTTGGAGCCTGCCAGCAATTGCGTGATCGACAACGCGTCCGGCACAGAAATTCTTAAGCTCGCGAAAGCGGGCGTTACGGGCCTTGGGCCTGATGATACGGCCCTGATCGTGGAAATCGCCACGCGGCCTGATTCAATTCAATGTTTGCTCAAAGACGGGCTCGCCCCGTTTGCGCTCTAGGAGAATGACATGGTTCAACTGACCCTGCCGAAGAACTCGACGATCAAAACCGGCAAGACATGGCCGCAGCCCGATGGCGCGACGAACGTGCGCAAATTCAGCATTTATCGCTGGAACCCCGATGACGGCAAAAACCCTCAGGTTGATACGTATTTTGTCGATATGGACACCTGCGGGCCGATGGTCTTGGACGCGCTGATAAAGATCAAGAACGAGATCGATCCGACGCTGACCTTCCGCCGTTCTTGCCGCGAGGGGATTTGCGGATCCTGTGCGATGAATATCGACGGCATCAACACGCTGGCGTGCATTTACGGGATGGATGAGGTCAAAGGCGACGTCAAAATCTACCCGCTGCCGCATATGCCTGTGGTCAAAGATTTGATCCCCGATCTGACGCATTTCTACGCCCAGCATGCCTCGATCATGCCGTGGCTGGAGACCAAGACGAACCGCCCTGCGAAAGAATGGCGCCAGTCGATTGAGGATCGCAAGAAGCTTGACGGGCTTTATGAATGCGTCATGTGCGCGTCGTGTTCCACGGCCTGTCCGTCTTATTGGTGGAATGGCGACCGCTACCTTGGGCCAGCCGCCTTGCTGCATGCCTATCGCTGGATCATCGACAGCCGCGACGAGGCCACGGGGGAGCGGTTGGACGAGCTGGAAGACCCGTTCAAGCTGTATCGCTGCCACACGATCATGAACTGCGCCAAAACCTGCCCTAAGGGCCTGAACCCGGCCAAGGCCATCGGTGCGATCAAGCAGATGATGGTAGAGCGGCAAGTTTAAAGGCACTCCTGCACAAAACCTGCACAAGGTTCCTGAAAACCTGCACAGCACCGCTGTTGGGTCCGAGGCCGTGATGACGTCCTAATCCTTTCGAACAATTGCGAGAGGACAAGGTGATGAAATCTATAGGTTTTCGATTTTTGATGGTCGGTCTGATGACCGTCTTGATGTTTATTCCGATCTTTCTGGCCAGCGAAGTGATCAACGAGCGGGCCAAATATTCCGAGCAAACCGTGCGCGATGTGGGCGAGGAATGGGGCGGCGCGCAACTGCTCTCGGGCCCGCAAATCGTGATCCCCGTGGAAGGCCCCGTGACGCGGGTGGAAGAGCGCGAGGTGATCGTTCAGCTTAACGGCAAGGACGTCACCAAGATCAAAGAGTTTGAGGTCACGGAGATCCAGCGCAAGTCGTCGATTTTCGCCTATCCGGATGACTTTGACCTGGCGCTGAAATCCGTCTCCGACGAACGCGCGCGCGGGATCTTTAAGGTGCCCGTCTTTGTGGCCGATGCGGAAATCGCGGCGACGTTTGACTATGACGCCATCGCCAAATCCGTGGGCCGTGACGAGACGATCCTGTGGGACGAGGCAGAGCTGCGCGTCACATTGCGCAACAACAAATCCTTGCGCGGCGCGGCCGAGCTGTTGATCGACGGGCGCGCAGTGCAGATGGAGCCTTTGACGGGCGGCAATGCGGTGGGCATCTCTGCCGCACTTGGCGATCCGCGCGAGATGTCAGAGTTTGCGCTCAACCTTGGCTTCAACGGCGCGGGCAGCTTCATGGTGACGCCCGTGGGGCGCACCTCAAGCGTTGAGATGATCAGCGATTGGCCGCATCCCAGCTTCCAAGGCACATTCCTTCCAAACAGCCGCGAGATTGGCGAGGATGGGTTCAAAGCGACATGGGCGATCCCGCATTTGGCGCGATCGCTGCCGCAGATTGCACGCCATAACGCCGACGAGACTGCGCGCGGCTTCACGTCCTTCGGGGTGGCTTACTTTCAGCCCAATGACTTCTACCAAAAGGCCTACCGCGCCGCGCGTTATGGCATCTTATTCATAGCACTCACCTTCCTGACCGTGCTTTTGATCGAGGACCGCACAGGACGCGGCACGCATCCGGTGCAATATATTTTCATCGGCTTGGCGCAATCGATCTTCGTGTTGCTGATGGTGGCCTATTCAGAGCAGATCGGTTTCACCGGCGCTTACGCATTGTCTGCCGGAGCCACGATCCTGCTGCTGACCATGTTTGGCTTTATGGGGCTGAAGCTCGGCATGCGGTCATTAGTGTTGGGGGTCACATTGCTGATGCTTTACGGCGTCTTGTATCTGATCTTGCGCAGCGCAGATTACGCGCTTTTGGCAGGGGCGACGCTGGCTTTCGCCGCACTGGCCGTGACGATGTATCTGACGCGCAACGAGAACTGGCATGGGGAGCCGGGCCACGGCTTGCTGGATTGGCTCAATGGCAAGCCGAAGCCGGAGACCCCTCAAGTGTCGGTTTCGCCTTCCAGCGGGGATGTCGCGTAGATCGTCCACCAAAACAGCGCGTGAAAACTCACGGGCGATGGGGCAAGGCCGAGCACCCACTCGGCCTTGCTTGCTTTTGGGGCTTTAGCTAAGCGAAGGCCGCCTGAAGCGCGATTTCGACCATGTCTCCGAAGCTCTTCTCGCGATCCTCCGACGGTAGCGCTTCATGGGTCAGCAAGTGGTCGGAGACGGTCAACACGGCCAAGGCGCGCCTGTTATGACGCGCGGCGAGGGTGTAAAGCTCGGCCGCTTCCATCTCGACGGCGAGGATGCCGTGACGGGTCATCTGCTCGTTTAAGTCGGGGCGTTCGTCGTAGAAGACATCCGAGGAATAGATGCCGCCCACATGGATTTTGGCGCTTTGGGTTTGCGCCGCCTTATAGGCTGCGTGCAAGAGGTCCCAATCGGCACAAGGGGCGAAGTTCAGCTCTTTGAAAATACCAGAGGAGGGCGAGTTCAGCGTAGTGGAAGTCATCGCCAAAATCACATCGCGGATGCCAACATTTTCCTGCATCGCGCCGCAAGATCCGATGCGGATCAGGGTTTGCGCGTTATAATCCGTGATTAGCTCATTTGCGTAGATCGACAGCGACGGCATGCCCATGCCAGAGCCGTGGATCGTCACGCGGTTGCCGTTCCAGGTGCCGGTGAAGCCCAGCATGCCGCGGACCTCGTTGATCAGTTTGACGTCTTTAAGGAAAGTCTCCGCCGCCCATTTCGCGCGGTAGGGATCACCGGGCAGAAGCACGGTTTCGGCAATGTCGCCGGGTTTGGCGCCGATATGGATGCTCATGTGGAGTGCCTTTCACGCAAGGGGAATGCGCGAACTATAGCAACTCACAGCCGCAATGAAACGGGGCGTTTAGCCGTAGGTCGCACGCGCTTGAGCGAATGACATCAGTTTGCGCTGACGCTCGTCCCAAAGCTGCAACCGCACAGTGCGCAGGCTTTCGCGAATGGTCAGGCGCTGGGCATTTGCCAGCTCGCTATGATCGCGAAGCACTTCGGTCAGACGGTAAAACGGAATGCGCGCATAAAGGTGATGCACATGATGCACGCCGATATTGGCGGTCAGCCATTGCAGCACTTTCGGCATTACATAAAACGAGCTGCCATGCAGAGCGGCCTCATGGACCTGCCATTGCGGCTGACGGTCCCAATGCGTTTCTTCAAACTGGTGCTGGACGTAAAACAGCCAAACGCCAATGGAAGACGCGATCAGCACGGTCGGGATGAAGATCAGCAAGACCGGCATCAGCCCGCCCAGATAGATGATCAGGCCCAGCACGGCGGCAATCGCGACATTGGTGCCCATCGCGCTGACCCAGTATTTCACACTGTTGAGCCCCCAAGGGATGCGGTGCTGCAGGATGAACAGATAGCCCGGCGCGAGGCCGAACAGGACAATCGGGTTGCGATACAGGCGATAGAGGAATTTCCCCCAAGGCCCGCGCGCATTGTATTCGTCGACCGTCAGCGTCTCGATATCGCCCATGCCGCGCTTGTCGAGATTGCCCGCATCGGCGTGATGGATCGAATGCGCGCGCCGCCAGACGTCGTAAGGTGTAAGCGTCAAAACGCCCAAAGCCCGCCCGATCCAGTCGCCCAAAACTGTGTTCTTGAAAAACGCGCTATGGCCGCAATCATGCTGGATCGCAAATAGGCGCAGAAGGAACATGCCGTTCACAACAGCAATGCCGAGCGCCAAAAGATAGCTGTAGCTGAGCATCCACCACGCCAGCGCCCAAAGCGCCAGAAACGGCCCAAGCGTGACAACAATTTCAAAGATAGAGCGGGGAACACTAGGGTCGCGGTATTTTGCAAGTTTCTGAACCCACAACCGCGCAGAGGCATCTGCCGGCAAGTCAGTTTCGGACAGGTGCATATTCATCGCGACTTCCTAGATTCCATTGCATTGGGGATAAACCATAGGGGGTCTACCGCAAGTCCTTTCAGTCCAAGAAAGGGGCCTGATTCGCCGCTTTCACATTATTTTGTTGGTCGAAACCTAAGAATCCGTTGTGCTCGGAGCAGGAATTTTTCTCGGCATTGAGTCCCTTGGGCCACAGTTTTGTCCAGAGATTGCGATGGGTTTAGGCCACCCCGCATGATCTACGCTTGCTGCCGCAGATTAGTAGGTAGAAAATTACCGACCACAAGATGTTGATATCTCTCATTTTCGTCGCGAACAGCGCGCCGAAGCCCTTTGCATTGCGGGGCGATGTGACGCGCTGGGCCAGATCTCGCTGAGCCTGCAAAGCGCGCCGTCTCACAAAAAAAATCCAGGCCCGATTCACCTTTGCGGCAGGCTCAGGCAAATTGGGCAAAACAAAAAACTATTGGGTAGATTATGTTCAAAATTTCAGCAGGTTTTCTGGCAGCTTCTTTGGCGACGTCATTGGCAATTTCGGCCGATCAAGCGAGTGCTGCAACACTCACACAACAAATGTCAGCGACGGTAAGTTCGGGCGCTGCGACGCAAGTCACGGGTCAGATCAAAAAGTTCGATGCCAGTTTGGGCATGTTGACGGCCGTGACACTGTCGTCCCAGATCGAGACGGGCGGCAAGGTCACATGCGCGGGTCCGTGTTCTCCAAATCACGCAGAGGTGGGAGTTGATTGGGCCTTTGACGATCTCGAAGGGTTTTCGCTGATCAATTCGATGTTCGCGGCGATGCGAGTGACGGACCCAAACGACACAATGATGAGCGCGCTTAATACGGCGAGCGAGAGCCGCGACTTGCCACCACGCGCAGCCAACAACTTTATCGGAGACGGTGCGTTCACCTTGTTTGGACGCGGAGGGTTTGTTGGATCTGGCGCGAATAATTGGACTGACGCCACGTGGAGCTCGACGCTGAAATACGCGGTGACCTACACTTACTCACCTGCCGCGATCCCACTGCCGGGCGCGATTGGCTTTTTGCTGACGGGTCTCGGCGGGCTGGCTTGGGTGAAACGGCGCAAGCCAGTAGGCGGCTGACACTTACTCTGCCGCGATGTCTTTCGGGTCTACCAGCTCGACAAGGTCTTCCATGATCCGGTTTAGCTCGAAATCTTTGGGCGTATAGACCTTGGACACGCCCATCGCGCGCAATCGCTCGGCGTCGTCGTCGGGGATAATGCCGCCAACCACGACCGGGATGTCGGACAGGCCCGCGGCTTTCATCTTCTCCATCAACTCGCCAATCAGCGGGATGTGAGAACCCGATAGGATCGAAAGCCCAACCACATGCGCTTTGTCTTTTAGTGCTGCGTCTACGATTTCATCCGGGGTCAGGCGGATGCCTTCATAGGTGATGTCCATGCCGCAATCGCGCGCGCGCGCCGCGATTTGCTCCGCGCCGTTGGAATGACCGTCGAGGCCCGGCTTGCCGACAAGAAATTTCAAACGACGCCCCAGCTTGTCAGAGACCGCATCAACGCGCGTGCGGATTTCATCAAGCCCTTCGGTGCGGTTTGACGGGTTTTGCGACACGCCGGTGGGGCCGCGATATTGGCCGAAACTCTGCCGGATCATATCGCCCCATTCGCCAGTCGTGACACCGGCTTTGGCGGCTTGAATGGAGGCGGGCATGATATTGGTGCCGTCTTGGGCCGCTTGGCGCAGTGCTGCCTTTGCGGCCTCAACCGCATCCATATCACGCGCGGCGCGCCACGCATTGAGGCGGCTCAATTGATCAGCCTCGGCGTCCTTATCGGCAACCATAATGGCCTCATCGCCTGCGGTCAGGGGGGACGGCTCGCCGGTGGTGTATTTATTAACGCCGACGACAATGGTCTCTCCGGCCTCGATATCCGTGATGCGGTTTGCGTTGCTTTCAACAAGGCGCGATTTCATGTATTCGATTGCCTCATTCGCACCGCCCATCGCGTCGATCGTGGCAAGCTCTGCTCGCGCGCCGTCTTTGAGGGCCTCAACCTTGCGGTCGACGGCAGGGTTGCCATCGAACAGATCGTCATATTCAAGCAAGTCCGTCTCGAACGCCATGATCTGCTGCATACGAAGTGACCATTGCTGATCCCAAGGGCGCGGCAGGCCAAGCGCCTCGTTCCATGCGGGCAGTTGCACAGCGCGCGCGCGGGCGTTTTTCGAAAGCGTCACTGCCAGCATTTCGATCAGGATGCGGTAGACGTTGTTCTCGGGCTGCTGCTCCGTCAGGCCAAGCGAGTTGACTTGCACACCGTAGCGAAAGCGGCGGAATTTCGGGTCTTCAACGCCGTAGCGGTCGCGGCAAATCTCGTCCCACAGATCGACGAAAGCGCGCATTTTGCACATCTCGGTTACAAAGCGGATGCCTGCATTGACGAAAAATGAGATGCGCCCGACCATTTGCGGGAAATCTTTCCCGGGCACTTTGCCCTTGAGATCATCGAGCACAGCCGTGGCGGTGGCGAGCGCGAAGGCAAGCTCTTGCTCCGGCGTCGCACCGGCCTCTTGCAAGTGGTAGGAACAGACATTCATCGGGTTCCATTTCGGCAGGTTCGCGCGTGTGTAGGCGGCGACATCGGTGATCATCCGCAAGGAAGGCTGGGGCGGGCAGATATATGTGCCGCGCGACAGGTATTCCTTGATGATGTCGTTTTGCACCGTGCCTTGCAGCGCCGAGATATCCGCGCCTTGCTCTTCAGCCACCGCGATATAGAGCGACAAAAGCCAAGGTGCCGTCGCGTTGATCGTCATCGAGGTGTTCATCTGATCAAGCGGGATGTCTTTGAACAGCGCGCGCATATCGCCCAGATGCGCGACCGGCACGCCAACCTTGCCAACTTCGCCGCGTGCCAGCTCGTGATCGCTGTCATAGCCCGTTTGCGTCGGCAGATCGAACGCCACAGATAGCCCCGTCTGACCTTTCGCCAGATTGCCACGGTAGAGCTCATTTGACGCTTTCGCGGTCGAGTGGCCCGCATAGGTGCGAAACAGCCAAGGGCGGTCTTTTTGGGCAGTTGCGTCGGACATGGGGCGGGCCTCGTGAATCATTGAGCAATTTTCTTGCGCAAGATCGTTGATACTTGGAACTTTATGCTCATGTCAATTCGCTGCATCGCAGAAAT
>CAZCEW010000053.1:0-8979 GCA_964497775.1 uncultured Rhodobacterales bacterium | reverse complement strand
AGGATTTACCCGCATGCCATTCCCTGCCACAGTCGCCGCGATGTTTACGACCGTAGAATTGCCCGTCTGGGCGTTGATCCTGATGGGGCTTTTGGCGGCTGTCACGGCGGCGTCGCATTTCCTGTTCCCGTCCGTGCGCTGGTTTTTCCGCAAACGCGCCGAGCGGGTCGTGGGCCGGCTGAACACTCGTCTCAAGCGTCCGATCCAGCCATTCAAACTGGCGCAGCGCCACGACATGATCCAAAATGTGCTCTACGATCCTGACGTCATCACAGCCGTAAATGAGCATGCCGAAAAGAACGGCGTGCCCGATAATGTGGCCTTTGAGACCGCACAGCGCTACGCGCGAGAGATCGTGCCTTCCTTTAGTGCGACGATCTATTTTGGTGTCGGCATCCGGTTGGCCAAGTGGCTGGCGCGCTCGATGTACCGCGTGCGCGTGGTCAATGAGGGGCGCGAGGGGATTGAGGCGATTGATCCGGATGCGACGGTCGTGTTCATCATGAACCACCGCTCCAACATGGATTATGTGCTGGTCACCTATCTGGCCGCGCGGGACACGTCCTTGTCTTATGCGGTAGGCGAATGGGCGCGGGTTTGGCCGCTGCGACCACTGATCAAGATGATGGGCGGCTATTTCATCCGGCGCAAATCGCTCACCCCGCTCTACCGGCGCATTTTGGCGCGTTATGTGCAGCTTTCGACCAAAGAGGGCGTGACGCAGGCGGTCTTCCCCGAAGGCGGGCTGTCGCGCACGGGTCGGCTGGGGGACCCGAAGCTAGGCCTGCTCAGCTACATTATGGACGGGTTTGATCCCAAAGGCCGTGACGTGGTGTTTGTGCCGGTCGGCATCAACTACGACCGCGTGCTGGAAGACCGCGTGCTGGTCAATGCGGCGGGCGACAATCGCAAGCGGTTCAAGTTCCGCATCAGCACGCTCTTGCGCTATGTCGGGCGGCATCTGTGGCAGCGTATCACCGGGCGGTTTCATCGGTTGGGCTTTGCTGGCGTGGCCTTTGGCGCGCCCTTGTCGCTGAGCGATTTTCTGGCCAAGCACCCAGATGATGCCGCAGACCTGCTGGGCGCGAAGCTGATAGAAGAGGTGGCGCGAGCGGTGCCCGTTTTGCCCGTCCCGCTTCTGGCGCGCCACATGCAAGCTGCAGGGGAGACCCCAAGCCGCGCAGCGCTGCACAAGGCGTTTATTGCCGAAGTCAAAGCGATGCAGAGCGCGGGCGTAGAGCTGTGTTTGCCGCAATCAGGTGCTGAAACAGCCTTTCAAGAGGCGCTCAACATGATCGAAAATCGCGGGGTTGTTGAGGTAGAGGGCGACGAAATCCGGCGCACCGGGCGCTACCCGAACCTTCTGGCTTACTATGCCGCCTCAATCGAGCATATCACCGCGACATAAAATTACAAAAAACTTACATGCAGGGTTGCTTTATTACTTTGCCCTTTTTAAAACGACTTATTGGCAGTGCAGAAATTGATTCTGCGCCGCAGCACAGTTAGCGTTTGACGGAAAGTAATCATGGCACTCGATATACAGGACAGAAAAATGGACTACGACGCCCCGCAAAAAGACCTTTATGAAGTCGGTGAAATCCCTCCGCTGGGCTATGTGCCAAAGCAGATGTACGCCTGGACCATCCGCCGCGAACGCCATGGTGAGCCCGATAAGGCCTTTGTGACCGAAGTCGTCGATGTGCCGACGCTCGACAGCCATGAAGTGCTGGTTTTGGTGATGGCTGCTGGCGTGAATTATAACGGCGTCTGGGCAGGTCTCGGTGTGCCGATCAGCCCGTTTGACGTCCATAAAGCCGAATACCATATCGCGGGCTCCGATGCGTCAGGCATTGTGTGGGCTGTGGGCGATAAGGTCACGCGCTGGAAGGTCGGCGATGAGGTTGTGATCCACTGCAACCAAGATGACGGCGATGATGAGGAATGTAATGGCGGCGATCCGATGTTCTCGCCCAGCCAGCGGATTTGGGGCTACGAGACACCGGATGGGTCATTCGCGCAATTTACCAATGTGCAGTCGCAACAGCTGATGCCACGCCCGCAACATCTGACGTGGGAAGAGAGCGCCTGCTACACGCTAACACTCGCCACCGCTTACCGAATGCTGTTTGGCCACCACCCGCATGAGCTGAAGCCCGGCCAGAACGTATTGGTCTGGGGCGCGTCGGGCGGATTGGGCTCATATGCGATCCAACTGGCCAACACGGCTGGCGCCAATGCGATTGGCGTGATCTCGGACGAAGACAAGCGCGAGTTTGTCATGGGGCTGGGCGCCAAGGGCGTTTTGAATCGTAAGGATTTCAATTGCTGGGGCCAGATGCCGACGGTCAATTCCGACGAGTATAAGGAATGGTTCGGCGAAGTGCGCAAGTTCGGCAAAGCCATTTGGGACATCACCGGCAAAGGCAACAATGTCGACATGGTGTTCGAACATCCCGGCGAGGCGACAATGCCTGCATCTGTCTTTGTGTGTAAAAAGGGCGGCATGGTCGTGATTTGCGCGGGCACCACAGGGTTCAACCTGACGATGGATGCGCGCTATCTCTGGATGCATCAAAAGCGCGTTCAAGGGTCTCACTTCGCCCATCTCAAGCAAGCCTCAGCGGCCAACCAGCTGATGGTCGAGCGTCGTTTGGATCCGTGCATGTCGGAAGTCTTCCCATGGGCAGAGATCCCCGAGGCGCATATCAAGATGCTGCGCAACGAGCATAAGCCCGGCAATATGGCCGTTTTGGTCACCGCATCGCGCACCGGATTAAGCACGTTTGAAGATACTCTGGAAGCGTCCCGCGAGCGGTAAGAAAGCACCGGTATTAATGCCACACACGAGGCCCGCGAATCGCTCAGATCGCGGGCCTTTTGCATGCCAGAAACCCTGTTTCGTTCATTTTCAATGAGTTACAGGCGACCCCCTCACCATTTTGGGGGAGGGAAAATACGCGAATGTTTTTGGCAATAATTGCAATGCTAAAATCGATCTTAATAGATGATTAACTATTATTGAAGGACACTGCCTATGACGAATGATTGGATTATCGATGTCTTGATGGATCTCAAGAAGTTCTCGGCCAACAATAAGTTGGACCATCTGGCTGAGAACCTGGACAACACGATCATGATTGCCATGAGCGAGCTGTCCATGCCGGAGCCGTCAATTCATCCTGTGGTAGGTGAAATTGACTCAAGTCGCACAATTGCAAGAACGGCTTTCTCACGCGAAGTCGTTGGATGAGCTTCAAGGTTTTGTGGATCACTTGCGCGATGTCTATGACATTGAGCATCTCGTCTATCACTCCGTTAATTCCACTGGCGGCCAATACGCAGCCCTGACTTACACGCCCGAATGGGTCGATCGTTATCTCGAAAAGGATTACATGCGGATCGATCCGGTGGTGCAGGGCTGTTACAAGCGCTTCCACCCGGTCGATTGGAAAGCACTGGACTGGACCAACAAAGCCGCGCGGGACTTCATGGGCGAAGGCGTGACGGCGGGTCTGGGCAATCAAGGCTTCTCCATCCCGATCCGAGGTCCCAGCGGGCAATTTGCGCTCTTTTCGGCCAATCAGAAATGCAAAGACGGCACATGGGAGAGTTACACCCAGAAAAATGCCGACGAGATGATCCTGATCGCGCATTATCTGAATGAAAAGGCTTTGGAGATTGAAGGCGGCCCAGATCGCGGTGCCATCCGAGCATTATCGCCGCGCGAAAAGGACACACTGTGTCTTCTGGCCGTTGGCAATAACCGCGCAGCCATCGCTGAATCGTTGAAAATCTCGGAAAACACGCTGCGCGTCTATATTGAATCCTCGCGCTTCAAACTGGGGGCCAATAACACCACCCACGCCGTCGCGATTGCGCTCACGCACGGGCTGATCGTCGTCTAGCCAAACTCCCTTGCTGTTGCGATAACCGAGCTCCCCGCGACCGCCGTGTTGTGGGGCGGTTAGTCATGTGTTGCCAGACCTCCTTGCGTTTAACGGACGCAGGAGCACACCATGATCCGATACCTCTATGCAGAGCAATTGGCACAACACCCCCACCTTAAATCCACGATGCTAAAGGACCGCGCGACGCAGTTTCACACGCGGCTGAAATGGGAGGTCAGCGTCGATGATGACGGGTTCGAGCAAGACCAATATGACCGCCTCAACCCGCTTTATGTGATCTGGCAAAACGCGGACGGCTCTCATGGCGGCTCGATGCGGTTCTTGCCGACAACAGGCGACACAATGGTCAATGATCACTTCGCCCATCTGGTCGGCGGCGGCGCTATTTGCGCCCCAAAAATCTGGGAGACCACGCGGTTTTGTATCTCACCTGACGCAGCAGACGGCTCGCGCATCGCCGCTTTGCTGATGATGGCGGGCGGGCAATTGGGCGTCAGCTTCGGGCTCAGCCATTCCATCGGTGTGTTTGATGCGCGCATGGTGCGCATCTATCGCAAGCTGGGCTGGGAGCCGGAAATCCTAGGCACAGACGGCGAAGGTCGCGAGGCGATTAGCGCCGGGCTTTGGGAATTCAGCCCCGAGATCTTGGAAAAGATGGCGCGTAAGGCCGGTGTCTCGACCGAGCTGTCACAGCTTTGGTTCGAGCGCGCCTTTGGCACTGATACCTTGCGCATCGCCGCGTAATCGCACTGGTGTCGCTGGGGCGCGCGGCGTAGTCTCGCGCCCATGTCCCAGCCGCCCGACACGATAGTTTTTTCCGACGATCAGGCCGAAGCCTATGACGCGTTAAGCGAGCTGTTGGCGCATGCCGGAATTGATCTGATCGAAGGCCACACGACACCCTTGCAAGAGGCGCGCAGCCAAGTGATGGCGATTGTTGGCAAAGCAGGCTCGGGCAAGACCATGCTGCTCGCGCATATGGTGGACGCCGTGCAGGACGCGGGCGTCGATCTTGTCTCGGGCGACTATGAAGGCAAGGCACGCAAGGACAGGCGCAGCTTGGCGGTGCTGGCACCCACCAACAAAGCGGCCAGCGTTTTGCGCACGCGCGGCGTGCCGGCCACGACGATCCACCGCATTCTCTACACCCCGATGTATGACCCCGAATACGAGAAGATCGCCGAATGGCTGGCGGGTCTGGGCGAGAAGCCAAAGATCGAAGGCATGACCGACGAGGCGCTGGACCGCGCCAAAAGGTTCTACGCAGATCACAAATCCATTCCCGGCGCTTTGGCGGCCGCTGGACTGAAGGGCTCGGATTTTATTCAAGGCTGGAAGCGGCGCGAAGACCCGCTGGATATTGGCTTTGTCGATGAAAGCTCAATGCTTGATGACAAGCAATATGAGGACCTTCGCGAGATTTTCCCGACGCTTGTGCTGTTCGGCGATCCCGCGCAATTGGCCCCTGTAGGCCAATCCGGTGCGATGATTTTCGACACGCTGAAAGATGGCCGCAAGTTGGAACTCAGCCGCGTGCACCGTCAGGCCGATGACAACCCGATCCTTGATCTGGCCCATGCGCTATCTGATCCCGCGCTCACCTTTGAAAGCTTCGAGCGGATGATCGAGGAGGCGGGCAAAACTGACGACCGTGTCGTCTATGCTGGCCGCGTCGAGGCGGAACTGATGTCACGCTCCCCCGTGCTGGTCTGGCGCAACGCCACGCGCATCCGCCTGATCCAAGCCTACCGCGGCGCGTTTGGTGCCACGGTCGACACTCTGCTTCCGGGCGAGCCGTTGATTTGCGACGGGATCGAGCTGCCGTTGAAACATCGCAAAAAGCGCATCGATCTCGAAGCGCGTGGCCTGATCAAAGGCGCGCAGGTGATCTATCTGGGGCCGGGCAAAAAGAACGGGTTTTCCAGACTGCATGTGATCGGCGCCGAAGACCCGCAAGTGTCAGCCGCCTCGATTATCAAAATCGAAGCACCCGATGAGGAAGAGCCGTTCATCCCCTTCGCCGCGCATATGGGCGCTACTTTTCTGCACGGCGCGGCGGTGACGATCCACAAGGCGCAAGGCTCGCAATGGGATGCGGTTCAAGTTTTCGCGCCCGATCTCTACGCCGCCGCCAGATCGGGCCGCGAGGAGGCGGGCACGCCCTTATGGAAACGTCTGGCCTATGTGGCGATCACGCGCGCGCAAAACCGTCTGCTTTGGGTCACGCGCAACCGTTTGGCGCGCCCGACAGCGGCGCTGAGCACGGATGATCTGCGCGCAGAGCCCGCGCCGTTCAAGCTGGAAGCGGAAGTCTCAGAAGAGACCTAAAGCGCGATCCGAAAAGTGGGAACCGGTTTTCGGACCAAATCGCGCGTCATAAAATTAGCCTAGCGCTCTTTGACGTAAGGCTCGCCGCCTGCGCGTGGTGGGATGGCTTTGCCGACAAAGCCCGCAAGGATCACCACGGTCAGGATGAAGGGCAGGGCGGACATGAACTGGCTGGGGAGCGACGCGCGCCCGCCAAAGCCTGCCGAAAACAGCACTGCTGCTGCAATCGCCAAGAGCAGTGCCGCGAGGCCGCCGAGCACAGCCAAATCCAGTTTTGACTTGCGGCCTGCGAAGATCAACAAGGCGGCGATCACGATGATGGCCACAATCAAAACCGAGGCAGGCATGTCGATATTGGGGTAGCGGTTCGCGATGGCCTCTAACAGCCCGAACAGGAAGGTCGCAGACAGCGCGTACCACGGCCTCCATTTCGCGAAGATCAGGGCGGCGAGGGCTATGAAGCCTCGCCCTGCGGTCATCTCTCGCACGAAGCTGGCGCCTAGCCCTGTGGCGAGATATGCGCCCGCAAACCCGCAGAGCACGCCGCAAATGATCACCGCCGCATAGCGTAGCCGGATCACGGAGATCCCGGCCGTGTCCACGGCGGCAGGGTTCTCGCCCACCGCGCGCAGACGCAGGCCAAAGCGGGTGCGAAACAGGATGTACCAAGACAAGGGCACGCAAAGCAGTCCGACATAAACGAGGATCGTGTGGCCGGATAACACTTCCGCATAGAGCGGGCCAATGAAGGGGATATTCGCGATGGCCTCAGCGAAAGGAAGCTCGACCGGTGAGAAGCGCGCATCTGCTTTCAAAGCCGGTGTTTGGCCACCCAATCTGAACCAGCTGAGCCCGATCAGAACGGTAAGCCCCGAGGCCAGAAAGTTGATAGCAACACCCGAGATCAGCTGATTGCCACGAAACGTGATCGAGGCCAGCCCGTGAATGAGCGACAAAACCATCGACGCCATGATCCCCGCCAAGAGCCCCAGCCAGACATTGCCCGTGCTGTAAGCCGTCGCCGCCGAGAAGAACGCAGCGATCAGCATTTTGCCTTCCAGCCCGATGTCGAAAATGCCCGCGCGCTCTGAAAACAGCCCCGCGAGGCAGGCAAACAAAAGCGGTGTGGCCAGCCGCAAGCCGCTGTCGAGGATCTGGATGATGGTCAGATAATCCACCTACGCCTCCGCCACTTTGCGCCGCGAGAAGAACAGCTTTGCGACCACAGCGCGGATCATATTGTCGAGCGCTCCGGTAAACAAAATTACCAGCGCTTGGATCACGATAACCAATTCGCGCGGGATTTGGGTCCAGAGGCCAAGCTCTGCCCCGCCTTGGTAAAGTGCCCCAAATAGCAGTGCCGCAAACAAGATGCCCACGGGGTGCGAACGACCCATCAGCGCGACCGCGATGCCGATAAACCCTGCGCCCTCCACGGAGCCGAGGATCAACCGCTCAGCCTCGCCCATCACATTGTTAATCGCCATAAGCCCCGCCAAAGCGCCCGAGATCATCATCGTGATGACAGTGATTTTGACCGGATCAATACCCGCATAAACGGCGGCGGGTTGCGACTTGCCAAAGGCGCGGATTTCAAAGCCAAGCTTGGTGCGCCAGATCAGAAAATAGACGAACACACAGGCCAGAAGAGCGACGATCAGCGTGACATTTGCGGGCGTGCCTTTGGCGAACGGAATGCCCACCGCGTTGAGCATATCGCCCAAGGATGGCAGATGCGCGGGCTCTGGGAACTTGGCCGTTGCGGGGTCCATAGCCCCTTTCGGGCGCAGCATATTGACCAGCACATAGTTCATCAGCGAGGCCGCGATATAGTTGAACATGATCGTCGTGATCACGATATGGCTGCCGCGTTTGGCTTGCAGATAGGCGGGCAAAAGCGCCCAAAGCGCACCAAATATACCCGCCGAGACCGAGGCCGCGACAAGCGCGATCGTCCAATGTGGCCAAGGGATAAACAGACACACGACCGCAACGCCAAGCCCGCCCAACGCCGCTTGGCCTTCGCCGCCGATGTTGAACAAAGCGGCATGGAAGGCGACGGCGACGGCCAGACCGGTGAAGATGAAATTCGTGGCATAGTAAAGCGTGTAGCCCCAGCCATAGGACGAGCCCAAAGCGCCCGAAATCATCAAGCTGATCGCCTCTTGCGGGTCATGACCTGAGGCGAGAACCATCAACATTGAACATACGAAAGCGAGGATCAGACCGACGAGCGGCACCAAAATCACATCGGCCCATTTGGGAAGATCGCCCATTACGCGGCCTCCCCGCTCATGCCAGCCATCATCAGGCCGAGCTCTTTTTCGTCGGTCTCGGACGGCAGGCGTTCGCCCATAAGATGGCCGTCAAAGATCACTGCGATGCGGTCTGACAGCGACAGGATTTCCTCCAGCTCGACCGAGACCAGCAAGATCGCTTTGCCCGCATCACGCAAGGCGACGATCTGTTGGTGGATAAATTCAATCGCCCCGATATCGACGCCGCGCGTGGGCTGACCGACGAGCAGAAGGTCGGGGTTGCGCTCGATCTCGCGGGCTAGAACCAGCTTCTGCTGATTGCCGCCGGAAAAGCTTTTCGCCTCCAGATTGCCATTGGCGGGGCGCACATCGAAGCGCTCTACCTTGCCATCGGTATCGGCCTTGATCGCCGCGTTGTCGATCAACAGGCCTGACTGGTAGGCGGGGTCATGGTGATAGCCGAAGGCGATATTTTCCCAGGC
>CAZCEW010000052.1:0-17336 GCA_964497775.1 uncultured Rhodobacterales bacterium | reverse complement strand
GCGCGATCTCCAAGCAGATGGCACTGAAATACGCACCTGATCTGCGCTTTGTGCTCGATGAGACGTTCGATCAGATGGATGCCACACGCGATTTGCTCAACAGTGCCGATGTGAAGCGCGATCTGGGCGATGATGGTTAGGGCGCTGCTGGCGCTGGCCCTGATCTGCGTGGCAAGTGCGGCGCAGGCGGCGGACTGCCGGGACATTGAGCATAAAGACACCAGTTTCACAGTTTGCAGCGTATCTGACGCGACGGATTTGCAGCTATGGAACATGGATGCGGGCGGCAAGCCTTATGGCGGCTTTGATACGCTAGAACGCGCGCTTGCAGATCAAGGCCAGCGCTTAGCCTTCGCGATGAATGGCGGGATGTATCACGAGGATCGCCGCCCCGTTGGATTGCATATTGAGGACCACGCGCAAACCGCACGCCTTGTGACGCGTGAGGGCCCCGGCAATTTCGGGATGCTGCCCAATGGGGTGTTTTGTGTCGAAGGCAGTCGCGCCAAAGTCATTGAAAGCCGCCGTTTTGCCAAGCTTAAGCTCGATTGCCGCATCGCCACGCAATCGGGGCCGATGCTGGTGATCAATGGCGCGCTGCATCCTCGGTTCATGGCCGATAGCCCGTCCAAGAAGCGGCGCAACGGAGTTGGCGTCGATGCCTCTGGCGTCACGCATTTCGCGATTTCAAACGGACCTGTACGGTTTCATGACTTCGCCACGCTGTTTCGCGACGTACTCGACGTGCCCAACGCATTGTTTCTAGACGGCACGGTATCGCGGCTCTATGCGCCTGAACTGAAACGCAATGACACGGGCTACAGGCTTGGCCCGATCATCGGGCAGGTCTTGGACGCAAATTAGGATCACACGATGGGACGACGCAAAAAGGGCCGCGATATCTCGGGCTGGTTGGTGATTGATAAGCCCGCCGGTATCACTTCAAGCGCGGTGGTCAATAAAGTGCGCTGGGCGTTTGATGCCAAGAAGGCGGGCCATGCGGGCACGCTTGATCCAGATGCGACGGGGCTCTTGGCGATTGCCCTGGGCGAGGCCACAAAGACCGTGCCCTATATTACTGATGCGCTGAAAGCTTACGCGTTCACCATCCGTTTGGGGCAAGCCACCAACACTGATGATGCGGAAGGCGAAGTGATCCTTGAGAGCGATCTGCGCCCGACAAAAGACGACATCAAAGCTGCCCTTCCCGGCTTTATGGGTGACATTATGCAAGTGCCGCCGAAATTCTCGGCCGTGAAAATTGACGGCGAGCGGGCCTATAAGCTGGCGCGCGCGGGCGAGGATGTGCAGGTCGAAGCGCGGCCTTTGTATATGGAAAGCCTGACGCTGAAAGCGCGCCCTGACGCGGATCATGCGACGCTTGAAATGGTCTGCGGTAAAGGCGGCTATGTGCGCTCCATCGCGCGCGATCTTGGGGAGGTCTTGGGCTGCCACGCGCATGTGCGCGAATTGCGAAGGCTTTGGTCGGGGCCGTTTGATGTCGCTGATGCCGTTTCTCTGGAGGCTATAGAAGAAGGCGCGAAGACGCCTGCGCTTGATGCGTATCTCTTGCCTTTGGAAACTGGCTTGGCCGATTTGCCAGAATTGCCGACCACATCTGAGGGGGCTGCAAAACTGCGCAATGGCAACCCCGGGATGGTGATGGCGTCAGATGCCGATTATGGCGACGAGGCTTGGGCGTCGTTTGAGGGTCAGGCCGTCGCAGTTGGGCGCTATAAGGCCGGAGAATTGCACCCGTCGCGCGTTTTCGTCCTGCCAGATTTGTAACATTTCACCTCGTATCATTCGGCGCAGAGATACATTTCGCACGGATTCAGCCGGAAATGTTACAATTGCTCACGCGCCAACGCACAAATCACGCATTCTCGTGAGGCATCTGTTCAAATGTGCACCTAATGCCGTAAAACTGGTTCCAACAACACATTGGAGCACGACATGAAAAATCAAATCTGGACTATCCTCACCGCTGGCGCATTGGCCACAATCGCTTTCGATCTATTCGGCCAAGGGCTGGCCCCGCTTGCGGGTTTTGCCAAACTCGCCCCGGTTGGACTGGCGCAAGGCACGTTGAAAACCATCTTCGGCGCAGCGCCCAAAGGTGGCGGCGATATCGTGCATATTCTGACCGGTATGTTCGTCTACACGCTGGGCTATCTTCTGGTCGCCCGCCCGGTTCAGCGCATGGTCATGCCCCGCCTGCACTGGTCGATCACGGCTGTGGTTTACGGCATCGGGCTTTGGGTCTTCGCGCTCTACGGAGTTGCGCATCTGATCGCTGGCAACAAGCCGTTCCTTGGCTTCACCGGCATCACTTGGGTCGCACTTTGGGGCCATATCGTCTACGCGCTGGTCGCCGTCTACATCATCGAGCGTGGGCCATTTTCGAAGCCTGCTGATCCCAAAACTACCGACGCTTGAACCTCACCTCATGGGCTGGCACAAGCTGGCCCATGATCACCCGCACACATCTCAAAGACGACGCGGCCTCTGTGGCTATCTATTCCGACTGCGAGAACTACCGCTACGCGCTGACGCGCATCTGGGACGAGGCCGCCGGGAAGGTGGCCTTTGTCATGTTGAACCCATCGACTGCGACAGAAGTGCAAAATGACCCCACCGTCGAGCGATGTGAGCGCCGCGCCCGCGCGCTGGGGTTCGGCGCTTTCCGCGTGTGCAATATCTTCGCTTGGCGCGACACCAATCCGCGCGATATGCGGCGCGCAGTGGACCCGATTGGACCGCAGAATGATATAGCAATATCAGAGGCTTGCGCATGGGCCGATCACGTCGTTTGCGCATGGGGCACGCATGGGGAGCATCTGTCGCGCGGCCCTGAGGTAGAGGCCTTGATGCGCGCGTCCGGCAAGCCGCTGTATCATCTGGGGTTGTCCAAGGCGGGCCATCCGAAACATCCGCTTTATATCAGCTACGCGACGCAGCCGATGCTTTGGCCAGCCTAGAGCGCTGAATTCGCTTCACATCTTAGAGAATCTCTCCTATACGCCCCCATCTGGCCTTCATAGCCAGACACTCCACGGGCTTTGCTGGACGACATCCCGGCTTGCGCCATAACCCTAAACAATTGCAAAGGAGACCCCGATGTCGATTACTGCTGAAGAAAAAGCCAAGGTCATGAAGGAATTCGGAACCAAGGACGGCGACACCGGCTCGCCCGAAGTTCAGGTTGCAATTCTGACCTCGCGCATCAACACACTGACAGAGCATTTCAAAACCCATAAGAAAGACAATCACGGACGCCGTGGTCTTTTGAAAATGGTCGCCCTGCGCCGTAAGCTGCTGGATTACACCAAAGGCAAAGACGAAGCGCGCTATCAGGCTTTGATCGAAAAGCTGGGCATTCGCCGCTAAGAATTTGACCGTTCAGGTCGTGAAAAAGAGGCGCCTTCGGTCAAATGAGGGCGCCTCTTTTTTGTGCAAAATCTGGTTAATCAGATCCTAAAAATCACCCCGGAGCCTTAACAGTTCGTAAATAGGGCAAAACGGTTGTGACCTCGCCGAATTTCGCGGTGGCGTCCTCGGTCGAGACGGCCGGGGGGACGATGACGTCTTGGCCGATCTCCCAGTTTGCGGGTGTGGCGACGCCTTTGGCCGACATTTGCAACCCGTCTAGCGCGCGCAGGATTTCAGCGAAGTTGCGACCCACTGTCATCGGGTAGGTCATCATCAATTTGACCTGCTTGTCGGGGCCAATGATAAAGACGGACCGGACCGTGGCACTGTCGGCGGGTGTGCGGCCATCGGGGAGCACATATTCAGACGGCAGCATGTCGAAGGCTTTCGCGACCTCCAGCCCGGTATCGGCGACGATGGCAAACTCAGCCTTGGCCTCGGCTACTTTCTCGATATCGGCTTTCCATTTGACGTGATCTTCCACGCCATCGACCGAGACGCCCAGAACCTTAGTGTTACGCTTGGCCCATTCATCGGCCAGTTGCGCGACGGCGCCAAATTCGGTGGTGCAGACGGGGGTGAAATCTTTCGGGTGCGAGAAAATAATCGCCCAGCTGTCGCCCACCCAATCATGCAGGCTGATTTTGCCCTGATCGGTTTCAACAGAGAGGTCGGGGATCGTGTCATTGATGCGCAGGCCCATAGGCTTTCCTTTCAAGTGGGGAGTCGCCCCTAACATAATCACTCGATTGCCGGAGTGCACGCTGGCAAGAGCTGAATTTTTGGGTCAGTGCAACGCAGGCTCTTGTCTGAATTGTTTCGCCGCCTGAACGAATATCGTCACGATCGCGATCTGCGCGGTGATAACGGCGGGCCAGATGAGTGGAAATTGAGGATCAAAGTATTTTTGCGGGCCAAAGGACACCAAGCCGAGGAGCGCCGCAAACACCGCGAGACCTAATCCGATGCGTGTTGCGCTTGGCCCCATGATCAAGGCCGAAACTGCAACACTGAGCGCTACTCCAACGAACGGTCCAATTCCAAATGGCGCGACTGCTGCCGGGGGATGTGGGGCGACGCCCGCAAATAATGCCATCAGCATCAAGGCTTGCAAGATAATCAGGGTCGCTAACGCCGCTGCCACGGGTGTTTTTGTCATATGTTCCATAGTATTTTCCAATCTCTGTTCTATTTTCCGTACACCTTATTACGCCTTGTATATATCCGTATCTTTGTATACGCTTTCTGTCAATGAAAGAAGAAACCCGAAAATCCCGACGCGCGCAAATTGAAGCCGCGACCTATGAAGTCCTGCAAGAAAAGGGCTATCGCGGCACGTCCATGCTGGCAGTGGCCAAGGCTGCTAAGGCCTCGAACGAGACGCTCTATCGTTGGTATGGCGATAAGCAGGGTCTGTTCGCGGCACTTGTTGCGGGCAATGCGCAGGCCATCAAAGATAAGTTAGAGGCGTCCCTTGATCCCCTCGCCGACCCAGAAGACGGGTTGCGCCAGCTTGCGCCCTTGCTTTTGCAGATGCTGACCTCAGACCGTGCTGTGGCACTGAACCGAGCCGCAGCAGCCGATGAGAGCGACGCGCTGGGCCTTGCAATTGCCAAAGGCGGGCGCGACGCGGTTGCGCCGTTGATCGGCGATCTGATCTCGCGCGCGATGGCGGCCGGGAAGATTGATGCCCCTAACCCGCATCAGGCGGCGGAATGGTATATTTCCTTGGTGATCGGTGACGCCCAAATCAGGCGGGTCATTGGCGTGACGCAAGCTCCTGACGCAGAAACGGTGAACATACGCGCGCAGGCGGGCGTCGCGGCTTTCTTCAAACTGGTCGCACCAAAGGCGTGATCGCGCTTGCAATGGGCTTATGATCTGACAAAGTCCGGCTCAAACAGACCTTGGGAGATTGCAATGAACAACGCGAAGAATTTCTACATTAACGGTGCATGGGTTGCGCCCTCCAAGCCGAATGATTTCGACGTGATCAATCCGTCGAACGAGGAGGTCTGCGAGACGATCTCGCTGGGCTCAGAGGCGGATACAAATGCCGCCGTTTCTGCCGCGCGTGATGCGTTTGACGGCTGGGCGCAGACATCAAAGGACGAGCGCATCAAGCTTTTGAATCGGTTGGGGGAGGTCTATGACGCGCGGGCCGAGGAAATGGCGCAAGCCATCAGCCTAGAGATGGGTGCGCCGCAGGATCTGGCGCGCGCGCAACAAGTGGGTGCGGGCAGTTGGCATATGGGCGGCTTCCTCAAGGCGCTCGAAAGTTTCGAGTTTGAGCGGATGTTTACCGAAACTGAGGCCACGTTGTATGAGCCCATCGGCGTGTGCGCGCTGATTACGCCTTGGAACTGGCCGATGAACCAGATCGTGCTGAAAGCTATCCCAGCGATGGCTGTTGGTTGTACGATGGTGCTGAAACCCTCCGAGATTGCGCCTTTATCGGGTCTATTATTCGCTGATTTCGTCCATGAAGCAGGTTTCCCAAAGGGCGTGTTCAACATGGTGAATGGTGACGGGGTCGGGGTCGGCTCGCAACTGTCAGCGCATCCTGATGTCGATATGGTGTCGTTTACGGGCTCGTCGCGCGCGGGCAAGCTGATCTCTGTTGCTGCCGCCGATACGCTGAAGCGCGTGAGCCTTGAGTTGGGCGGCAAAGGTGCCAACATCATCTTCGCTGACGCCGAAGAGAAGGCCGTGAAAAACGGCGTGATCCGGTGCTTCCGCAACACAGGCCAGTCGTGCAATGCGCCGACGCGCATGCTGGTTGAACGCTCGCGTTATGACGAAGCGGTTGAGCAAGCCACTGAGATGGCGAATAAAACCACCGTTGGACCTGCGTCCGAGGAAGGGCGCCATATCGGGCCTTTGGTCAGCGAAATGCAGTTCGGCAAGGTGCAAGATCTGATCGAGCAAGGCATCAAAGAAGGCGCGCGGCTTGTTGCGGGCGGTCCGGGTCGGCCCGAGAATCTTAACCGCGGTTACTATTGCCGCCCTACGGTTTTTGCCGATGTCACGCCGAATATGGAAATCTACAAGCAAGAGATTTTCGGTCCTGTTCTGTCAATCATGCCCTTTGACGATGAGGCGCATGCAATCGCCTTGGCCAATGACACACCTTACGGGCTGACCAATTACATCCAGACTGAAGACCAAGAGAAGCGTCGCCGTGTGGCGCGGCAGGTCCGCTCGGGGATGGTCGAGACGAATGGTATCGGTTTTGCGCAAGGCTCACCCTTTGGTGGCTATAAGCAATCGGGCAATGGTCGCGAAGGCGGCGCGTTCGGTTTGGAAGAGTTCTGCGAGGTCAAAGCGGTCAGCGGGTGGAATAGCTAAGAGCGCGTTTCGATGAGCGAGGACAGCCACAGCACGCATGACGCGCAGGACGATCTGCGTAATCGCGATATCAAGATTTACGTGAATGGCGAGATCGTGCACCGCGACGAGGCTAAGGTCTCCGTCTATGATAGCGGGTTCATGCTGGGCGACGGTATGTGGGAAGGAATGAGGCTCTATAAAGGGAAATGGGCCTTTTTCGACGAGCATATGGACCGGTTCTTCGACAGCTGTAAGGCGGTGTCTTTGGATGTTGGCATGGACCGTGCCGGCATTTTGGACGCGCTGAGCCAAACCGCTAGAGCCAACGGTATGGAGACGGATGTGCATTGCCGCCTGATGCTGACGCGCGGGGTCAAGGTGAAGCCGTTTCAGCACCCGCAGCTTAGCCAATCAGGGCCGACGCTGGTGATTATCATGGAGCATTCCAAGCCTGCGGAGGCGTTGCAGTCCAAAGGGATCCGGCTGGCAACAGTGCCGCAAGTGCGTGGGCTGCCGATGAGCCAGGACGCGAAGTTCAATTCCCATTCCAAGTTGAATTGCGTGATTGCGTGTTTGCAGGCAGAGCAAGCGGGCGCCGATGAGGGGCTGATGCTGGACCCGCATGGCTTTGTGAACACGACCAATGCGTGCAATTTCTTCATCGTGCGCAAGGGCGAGGTTTGGACCTCGACGGGGGACTATTGCATGAACGGCGTGACCCGCCAGAAGGTGATTGATCTGTGCCGCGCTAATGGGATTGCGGTGTTTGAGAAGAACTATTCTCTCTATGAGGCCTATGGCGCGGATGAGGCGTTTCTGACCGGTACATTTGGCGCACAGACCCCTGTGGCCGAGATTGATGGCAAGCCAATTGGCAATGGCGAGCGACCTGTCACCGCGCGCATTCGCGAGCTCTACAAAGAGCTCATCGCCGAGGATATCGCAAAATAGACCCTAAAAAGGGGTTTTTGCCTTAAATTCGATGCCACGACCGCCTTCTG
Organism: uncultured Rhodobacterales bacterium; assembly: GCA_964497775.1. GTDB lineage: Bacteria > Pseudomonadota > Alphaproteobacteria > Rhodobacterales > Rhodobacteraceae > Litoreibacter. The sequence goes on along the minus strand of CAZCEW010000052.1, from coordinate 9,573 downwards.
GGTGACGGAGTTTTAGACTCTGTGCATGGAGCATCATGCGGGGATAGGCTTCGGAATTCTCGGAGTAAAACGGATCGCCAAGGATCGGATGGCCGATCTCTTTCATATGCACGCGCAACTGGTGAGAACGGCCGGTTTTGGGGAACAGCCGCATGCGGGTTGAGCCGTCTTTGATCGCCCCGCGTCGCCATTCGGTCAGCGCGGGTTTGCCTGTCTCGTGATTGACATGTTGCAATGGACGGTTGGGCCAATCGACGATCAAAGGCAGATCGATGACGCCGGTCTTCTCGGCCACCTCGCCATGGACCAGCGCGATATAAGTCTTTTTCATATGCCGCTTCTCGAACTGTAGCCCAAGGTGGCGCTGCGCGGGTTTCGTCAGCGCGAAAACCATGACGCCGGATGTGTCGCGATCGAGCCGATGCACCAGAAGTGCGGTTGGGAAGGCGGTCTGGACGCGAGCGATCAGGCAATCGGCCAGCTCTGGGCCCTTTCCGGGGACAGAAAGCAGCCCCGCTGGCTTGTTGACGATCAACAGCTCGGCATCCTCGTGGATCACATCAAGCGGAGTGTTGGGGGGGTGATAGCCCTCACGCATGGCGCTGCCGGAACATGGAATAGCTGTAGAGCACCAGCGCCATCCAGATCATTGGGAAGGCAATGGCGCGGGCTTGGCCGAAAGGCTCGTTGAAGATGAAGACGGCGACGAGAAAGATCATGGTGGGCGCTATGTATTGCATGATCGCGATGGTCGACAAGCGCAGGCGTTTTGCCCCATTGGCATAGAGCAAAAGCGGAACGGCGGTGACGACGCCGCAGCCTAGAAAGAGCCATGTGTGAGTGCTAAAATGGCTTTGGCCCGTGGATGAAAGGTAGATCCAATAGGCGATTGCAGGCGGTGTCAGGATCAGAATTTCAAGCAAAAAGCCTTGATTAGGGCCTATTGGCAGCGATCTTTTACACAAAGCGTAGAAGCCCCATGTCAGGGTCAGACCGATCGCGGCCAATGGCAGACGGCCTGCATCTAGGGTTAGGACCACGACAGCGGCGAAGGCCAAGGCAACGGCGGCCCATTGCAGTTTCGTCAGCTTTTCCTTGAGCAAGATGAAGCCCAGAAAGACCGAAAAGATCGGATTGATGTAATAGCCCAAAGCCGCCTCAAGCGCGTTGCCTGATGTGATCGACCAAACATAGATGCCCCAATTGAGCGACACCAGTGCTGCGGTTAAGCATCCCATCGCCAACATGCGCGGTGAGGTGAGCGCGGCTTTGATGTCGCGTGTGCGACCTAGCAAGATAAGCACGGCACCTGCGATCGGGATCGACCAAACGACGCGATGGATGACCACTTCTGCCGCAGGGATGTCACTGAGCAGTTTCATATAGAGCGGCAGCACGCCCCAGAGCAGGTAGGACGACAGCGCGAAGCCGAAGCCTGCGAGTGTGTCCTCTGTCTCTGTTGCCGAGTTTTGCGCCATGGGATCACTCAGCATGACCGCAGAGCGGGCGCAAGGTCAGACCTTCACGCGCTCGGATGTTGGGTCGTAGAAGGGCTTGGAGGACACTTCGGCTTTGACACGGGTGCCGGCGACGTCGATCTCGTAAGTAGAGGCCAGAACGTCGGCGAGTTTTTCGCCTTTGCACGGCACATATCCCATGCCCATGGCCGCGCCCAGATGGTGGCCGTAGCTGCCGGATGTGAGGTAGCTGACAATCTCTCCATCGCGCAGAACGGGTTCCGCGTGGTAGAGAAGCGGCTCGCTATCGGTGAGCTTAAACTGCAAAAGACGCATGTTTAGACCCTGTTCTTGCTTATCGAGCACCGCGTCGCGGCCCAGATAATCAGGCTTGTCCTTTTTGACCGCGAACCCAAGCCCCGCTTCCATAACGTGATCTTCTGATGTGATGTCATGACCGAAATGCCGGAAGCCTTTTTCCATCCGACACGTGTCCATCATATGCATTCCACACAAGGTGAGACCCATGTCCTGGCCCGCTTGATGAAGCGTCTCGAACACATGGGCGGCCTGGTCGGCGGAGACGTAGATCTCCCACCCTAACTCGCCCACATAGGTAACACGGTGGGCGCGGGCGAGGCCCATACCGATCTCGATTTCCTGCGCGGTGCCGAAAGGATTGGTGGCGTTGGTGAAATCATTGGGCGAGACGCGCTCAAGAAGCGTGCGCGCATTGGGGCCCATAATCGCCAACACGCCCTCGCCTGCTGTGACGTCGGTGATGACTACGTTGAAATCGCCCATGTGGCGCATCAGCCATGTTTGATCGGCCAGACGAGTCGCAGCGGGCGTGACAACAAGATAGGCGGTTTCTGACAGGCGCGTCACGGTGACGTCGGCCTCAATCCCCGCTTGGGAATTGAGAAATTGCGTGTAGACGATCTTGCCGATAGGGCAGGAATAATCGCCGCCGCCGACATAGTTCATAAAGGCCTCAGCATCGCGTCCTTCGACTCTAATCTTGCCGAAACTGGACATATCATACATGCCAACGTTGCTACGCACGGCCTTATGTTCATGTGCAACATTGTCGAAGAAGTTCTGACGTTGCCAGCTATATTCATAAGTGGGGTCTTGGCCGTCATGGGCGAACCAATTGGCACGCTCCCACCCGGCAAGCTCTCCCATCACTGCGCCTTGATCCAGCAGATGTTGGTGGAACGGGGTGCGGCGGATACCACGAGCGGTCTTCTTTTGCAGATAAGGGAAGTGATCCGCGTACAGCAGGCCCAGCGTTTCCTTTGAGCGTTCGAACAGGTAGGTCTTGTTGCCTTGGAAGGGCTGCATGCGCGAAATGTCGACATCGCCCAGATCAAAGGGCTTTTCGCCCGCCTCCATCCATTGCGCGAGTGCGGACCCTGCCCCGCCCGCCGATTGGATCCCGATGGAATTGAAGCCAGCCGCGACCCAGAAATTGTCCAACTCAGGCGCGAGGCCAAGGTGGTAAGCATCATCCGGCGTGAAACTTTCCGGGCCGTTGAAGAAGGTGTGGATGCCCGCCTCGGCCAGCATTGGCATGCGTTCGACCGCGGCCTCTAAGATCGGTTCAAAATGGTCGAAATCTTCGGGCAGTTGATCGAATTCGAAATCCTTCGGAATGTCGAGGCGCCAGGGCTTGGAGACAGGCTCGAACGCGCCGAGGAGCATCTTGCCTGCGTCCTCTTTGTAGTAGGCACATTCATCGGGGACGCGCAGCACGGGCATTTGCGTAAGGCCCTTGATGCTTTCAGTGACGATGTAGAAATGCTCGCAAGCATGAAGCGGGACGTTGACGCCCGCCATTTTGCCGACGCTATGGCCCCACATGCCGCCGCAATTAACCACGTGTTCGGCTTGAATAGAGCCTGTTTCGCTAGTTTTGGACTCCCATGTGACGCCAGTGACGCGACGGCCTTCGGTTTGGATGTCTGTGACCAGATAGCCTTCTTTGACGAGAGCCCCGTTTTGACGCGCCCCTTTGGCAAGCGCTTGCGCGATATTGGCCGGATCGCCCTGCCCGTCGAGGGGCAGGAACACGCCGCCCGCAACGCCGTCGATATTGATATGTTCGTATTTCTCTTTCACTTCCGCAGGGCTGATCGAGTAGGCCTCCACCCCGAAGGACCGCGCCATGGCGGCTTGGCGATTGATCTCTTCGAGGCGCTCGTCTGTGAGCGCGGCGGTGATGGAGCCGCAGCGCTTGAAGCCCGTGGCAACGCCTGTTTCAGACTCTAATTCACCGTAAAGCTCCTGCGAATACTTGGCGAGCTTGGTCATATTCTTGGTGGCGCGCAGCTGTGCGATAAGGCCCGCGGCGTGCCAAGTCGTGCCGGAGGTCAGCTGTTTGCGTTCCAGCAGCACGATGTCTTTCCAGCCCTGTTTGGCCAGATGATAGGCCACAGAGCAGCCGATGACGCCGCCGCCAATAATGACAACACGGGCTTTGGTGGGGAGGTCGGCCATTGGGTCAGGCTCCTTTGAAGCGGCGCGAAAGTTCGCGGATGTGATCGGGGCCAACTTCGCAGCAACCACCGATCAAACTGGCGCCTGCGTCAGCCCATTCTTTGGCGAAACTGGCATAGGTATCGGGAGTCAGATCAGAGCGCGCGGTCAGCACGTCGACGGTCGCGCCGATATGGTCGAAATTTGAAGTGATGCCGGTGAAGCCATTGGCATAGGCACCGAAGGGTCGCCCGCAATCTGCGAGCGTGGGCAAAGCAGCGGTAATCGCCTCGGGCTGCGAGCAATTCAAAAGCACAGCGGCAGGCTTGTAATTATCGATGAGCGGTAGCGCGTCAGTGAGCGGCTCGCCGGAGCGCAGTTTGCTGCCGTCGGTATCGTCAACAGACAGCGCCAGCCAGATCGGTTTGCCCGTGACGCTTGCGCCCATCAACCCGCCCTTGGCTTGATCGACGGAGGCCATGGTCTCGAGGATATGGGCATCCACGAAAGGCGCTTGCAGGCGCGCGAGTTTAGCATAAATCTCGGCCGCTTGATCAGAGGGGGGCGCTTTATCGGGCTGATAGGAGAACCCAAGAGGGCCCATGGAGCCGAGAACCTCGCCCTTACCATGCGCGTCGCGCGCCTCGACGGCGATTTGGCAGGCAAGATCGGAGAGGGTCTGAAGACTGTCACCAATATTATGGGTCTCGAGCCGGTCGGGCAGGACGGCATAGGTGTCGGTCGTGGCGACTTCCGCGCCAGCCGCGAAGAAGTCGTCATGCACGTCACGCACAAGCTGCGGGTTTTCAAGCAGCGCTTGTGTGGCCCATAGCCCCGTCGCACGCCCGGAGCGCGCGATGAGTTCCTGACCCATACCACCGTCTAGGATGGTGACGCTCATGCACGCAGCCTTTCATTTGCGGGATCCCAAAGAGGTTGGTCTTCTTGGACCTTGGCTTTGCGGCGTTCGCCGTAAACTTCGACCTCTAGATCGGTGCCGGGAGTGGCTAAATCGACCCTAACCATGCCCAAAGCGATGCATTTTCCCGTGCGGTAGCCCATGCCGCAAGAGGTCACTTCGCCTACGACTTCGTCGCCATTCCAGATGGTCGACATATAGGGCGCATCGCTATCGCCTGGCTCCATCACAAGTGTAACGAAGCCTTTCGCGCGGCCTTGCTGTTTTTCGTTCAGCAGAGCTTGTTTGCCGGGGAAGTCTTGCGGTTTGTCGAGCTTGACGAAGCGGTCCATGCCGCCTTCGAGCAAAGTGTAGTCCGTTGATAGATCGCCTTTCCACGCGCGGTAGCCTTTTTCTAAACGCATCGAGTTGAGCGCATACATACCGAACGGTGTGGCCCCTGCCTCGGTGAGCGCGTCCCAGATCGCGGGGGCGTCCTCCATCTTGGAATGGACCTCCCAGCCCAGCTCGCCCGCGAAGGACACACGGAGCAGCACGCAATCTTTGCCTGCGACGGTTGCCTCTTGCCGAGTGAGCCACCCTTTGGACAGGTCTGCATCGCTGATCCCTGCAAGCGTTTCGCGCGATTTAGAGCCTGTTACGAGCAAACATTCATGCGCGGTGGTGCGATCTTCGATCTCGATGCCGTCAGGAGCGGCGTTGCGCAGGAATTCGGCGTCGTGCCATTGCGCCAGCGCAGCGGTGATCAGCCAGATCTCGTCATCGCTTTGCGGGATCACCGACATCTCGGTGACGATGCGGCCACGGCTATCGGCAAAGTAGGCCAGACCGACGCGACCCACAGATGGCAGGCGCGAGGCGGTCAGACCATCGATAAAGTCCCGTGCGCCCGTGCCTTTGACGACCAGACGCGAGAAGCCGGTGATAGGCAGGATGCCCGTGCCATCGCGGACGGCTTCGACCTCTTCTTTGATGCGCGGCTCCCACGGGCCATTGCGGTCCCATGTTTGCGTGCTTTCTTCAGACGTATCGTCGCCCGGTTTGGCGTACCAATTGGCGCGCTCCCAGCCATTATAAGACCCTAACTGGGCGCCAGCGGCCACAAGTCGGGACTGCAGAGACGAGTGCTTTTTGTCGCGACCGGCGGGCCATTCGTGATGCGGGAAGTGCATCGCGTATTCGTGGCCGTAGGTTTCCAGTGCCTTGGCGAGGCAGTGATCGTGGTCGGTGTAATCCGTGTAGCGGCGCGGATCGACGGCCCACATATCGTCTTCCGTCTCACCATGCATGATCCATTCCGACAGCACTTTACCCGCACCGCCGCCCTGCGCGATGCCGAAGGTGAAGGAATGACCCTCGAACGCGTTTTTCACACCCGGCATAGGGCCGATCATCGGCAAGCCGTCGGGCGCATAGGGGATGGGGCCGTTGATGTTGCGACCAATGCCCGCGGTGCCAAGCGCCGGAACACGCGCCATTGCGTCCTCTATGTAGAACTCCAATCGTTCCAGATCGTCGGGGTACAGCTGGAAGGAAAAATCCTCGGGCATGGGATCATCAGGCGTGACCCAATGGGCCTTACAATTGCGCTCATAGGGCCCAAGGTTGAGGCCGTTTTTGTCTTGGCGCAGGTAGTAGCTGATATCGACATCGCGCAGCAGCGGAACTTTGTGGCCCTTCTCTTTCGTCCAGGCGGCGAGCTCGGGGATTTCTTCTGTCAGGAAATACTGGTGCGACATGACAACCATCGGCACGGTGCGTCCGCCGAAGGGCTTGAACATCTCGCCCACACGTTGGGCATAGTAGCCCGCGCAATTGACGACCTTCTCGCAACGGATATCGCCTTTTTCGGTCTTAACGATCCACTCGTCGCCGTCACGGTCAATACCAATGGCAGGGCAGAAGCGTTCGATCCGACCGCCAGCATCGCGCGCGCCTTTGGCCAGTGCTTGGGTCAGCTGCGCGGGGTCGATATCGCCGTCCAAAGGGTCCCAAAGACCGCCCATCAGATCATGGGTTTCCATGAACGGGTTCATTTCCTTCATCTCGGCATTGGTGAGGATGTTCATCTCAAGGCCTTGATAACGCCCCATGCCTGCGACGCGTTCAAATTCCTGCATGCGTTCTTTTGAATGCGCCAGACGAATAGACCCTGTTACGTGGTAATTCATCGGATAATCGACCTCATCGGCCAAGGTGCGATACATCTCGAGCCCGTAGCGCTGGATGTTCATAATGCCCCAAGAGCCCGCAAAGTTCGGGCAGTTGCCCGCCGCGTGCCATGTGGATCCTGCGGTGAGTTCGTTCTTCTCTAGAAGCACGCAGTCTTTCCAGCCGGCCTTTGCCAGATGATAGAGCGTCGAGGTGCCGACAACGCCGCCACCGATGATGACGACGCGGGCTGTGGTTGGAAAATCGGACATGAGTTGGTCTCCCTAATGGTCGTGTTGCGGAATGCCATCCGCGATGTCGTAATAATCGCCCTTATCGGCGACGAAGATGTGTTTTTCGATGCTCAGCCCAGTTGGTCCATCAATCGCACCCAGCGAGAAGCTCATCGAGGTTTCAGTGTCGTGTTTCCAAAACAAGAAGCATCCGCAGTTCGGGCAGAAGCCGCGTTTGGCAGTGGCGCTGGAGGCGTACCATCTGACGTCGCCCATGATCTTGATATCGGCTTGTGCGACAACCGCGGAGGCCCAGACATTTCCCGATTGCTTGCGGCATTGACCACAGTGACAGTTGGATATGCCCCAAATCTTTCCGTCGACCTCGAAAGAGGCGCCGCCGCAATTGCAACTGCCCTTCATCACACTCTCCCCGCGGTTGATGTGCTGCCCAAGGCCAGCCCGTAGATGATGAAACAGGCGGCCATGACGCGGCGCACCCAGATATTGAGCACGGCGCTCATAGCAGAGCGACCGATGCCAGCGCCGATGGCTGTGTAGCTGAGATAGCTGAGCGCCGTGATGGTCAGTGCCGTGGGCATGATCACCCACATTTGCTGCCAGACGGAAACATCGGGTTGGATGAATTGCGTGAAGGCCGCGAAGTAACCCGCCACAGATTTGACGTTGAGCGTCGCGATGGCGAAGGCCCTGCCGTAGATCGAGGTGGCCGAGACGTCACGCGCCGCTACTGGCTTGCCTGCATTCAGCCAACCTCGGATGCCCAGATAAATCAGGAAGCCCGCGCCGATGATCTTGCCCCAGAAAAACGCCTGCGGGGCGGAAGCCAGAAGCGCAGTGATGCCCGCTGCTGACAGAAGCAAGAAGAGCGTCGCTTGCGTCAGGATTGCCGCCACGCCCCAAAGCGCGCGCTTGAACCCATGTGTCATGCCATTGGTGATGCAATTGACCGCGTTAGGTCCCGGGGTCGTCACGAAGACGATCCAGAACAATGCGAATATGATCCAAGCCTCCCAAGACATCGATCAATACACCGGCGGTGCGATGACCCAGATCACAATAGCAGGGTCTAAATAGGGGTTTATCCAGCGAAACGGCTCGCCACGGATGCGGAAGCTGTCACCTTGGTTCAGCTTATGGGTCGTGCCATCGATCCAGATATCGAGCTTGCCGGAAATCACGTAGCCCACTTCTTGCGTGGGGCGGATGACGGGCTCGGTGATCTCGGCGCCGGGCTCGAAAGTGGAATGCACCATCTCGAAATCGTCGGTCAGATCGGGGGAGAGCAGTTCTTCAACCAACCCCTCCTCGCGCGAGCCAATTGGACGCCGCGCGCCTTTACGCACGATATAGCCTTGCTCGTGCACAGGCACGGCATCTTGGCGAAACAGGCTAGAGACGGAGATATTGAGCGCCTTGGCGATGTGGCGCAGATCGGTGATTGAGGGCTCGGATTTGTCGCGCTCCACCTGGCTGAGCCACCCAACGGAGCGGCCCAGAGCCTCGGACAGATCAGCCAGCGTCATGCCGCGCGATTTGCGCAGAGCCCGAAGGTCCGCGCCCAGCGTTTCAGTGTGGGATGGGTTGTCCAGTTTCATCGCGGTTCGTGAAAATTTCCCTGTTTTTTTCACGAAACAGCAATTGATAGAGTCGCGCAAGTTTTTTCGACCTGGGCCTGTGGGTTTAGCTTTGCGCGAAAACGCGGGTCAGAATGGCGTCCAGCGCCCTGGCGTCCTCTTGCGTGAATGCGGCGGGCTGGTCGCTGTCTATGTCGAAGACCGCGATGAGCGCTCCGCTTGCGTTTTGTACCGGGATCACCAGCTCGGAGCGGGTGGAAGACGCGCAGGCTATGTGGCCGGGGAACGCGTCTACATCTTCGACCAGTTGCACTTCACCTGAACGTGCCGCCGCCCCACACACGCCGCGATCAAACGGGATCACGAGGCAGCCATGACCACCTTGATAGGGGCCGATTTTCAGCAGATTAGGCTCTGTTACACGGTAAAAGCCGGTCCAATCGAAGCGGTCATCGCAATGATGGACCTCGCAGGCGATTGTCGCCATCAGCGCTACAGCGTCGGTTTCGCCTTCAGTCAAAGCGTCGATGCGTTGGGCGAGGTCTTTATAGTCAACCATCAGTCCCGCTCGATCGCGATGGCCGTGCCTTCACCGCCGCCAATGCAAATCGCTGCGACCCCGCGTTTGAGGTTGCGCGTTTCAAGAGCATTGAGAAGCGTGACCATGATGCGGGCGCCTGACGCGCCGATAGGATGGCCCAAAGCGCAAGCGCCGCCATTGACGTTAACGATCT
>CAZCEW010000051.1:14568-17688 GCA_964497775.1 uncultured Rhodobacterales bacterium | reverse complement strand
GCTCACCCCTTCCCCTCCAAATACCGCCGCTTCGCCTCTTCGCTGCGACCAAAATCGCGCACCATATTCTCAATCGCGATCTCGTCGGATTTATCGGCATAACGGAATTCACTATCCGCGTAGCGGTTGATCTCTTGGATCACCATCTCGACCGTGATCGGCACGCGCAGCTCTTCGATCATGCCGAGCTTTTCAGCATATGGCTTGAAGAGGAACAAATCGGGCTCTTCCATCCATTCATCCGGCAGCTCGAAATCCATCGCGCGGACTTTGACCGCATCGGTGATGTTCTTGATCGCGCGGCCCGTGAACCGCTCATCTGCCTCTTGGATGCCTTTGAGATAGGTGCCCAGCTTGGCAATCGTATCGAGCTTGCCGATATCCTTGCTGACCTTCTCATAGACGCGCAAAAGCCCCTCCTCATGCGGTTTTGAGTGGCCCTCGAAGGACGCCGCCACCGCCTTCTTGATCTGTTGCGCCGCATAGGCCTCATGCTCTCCCAGCGGGATGTCGTGGTTCTTGCCCATCAGCAGGAACAAAATGTCGATATAGTCGTCACGCGTAATCGGCCCATCGACCAAAAACCGAGCCCCTGCCCGCTGGCGCAAAGCATCATCGACATTCTCAGGATAGTTCGAAAACATGCCAAAAGTGCAATTGCCGCGCACGACTGTGTTGGCGCCGGCAAAACTTTCCATCAGCACCGCCGTGATTTCCAATTGCCCCGCCGAGGACTGACGATCCCCGCGCTTGCCCGCCAGCTGATCAATATCATCAATCGTACCAAAGCCGATTACGTTGGGATCGATGATATTATTGATAAACGCCTTTGCGTTCTGGCCAGATTTGCCCTGATAGCTGTCGATATTATCCGTCGAGAGGTTTTGGTAGCGAAACGGATAGCCCGCCGTCTCGCAATAGCCCTGCACCAGCCCGGCCATCATCTGAATAAGCGTCGTCTTACCCGTGCCCGGCTTGCCGTCGCCCATGAACGTAAAGATAAACCCGCCCAATTCAGCAAACGGGTTCAATTTGCGCTCGAAATCATAAGCCATCAGCATCTTGGCCAGCTTCATCGACTGGTATTTCGCAATATGATTGCCGACGACCTCATTGGGCTTCTTGAACGTCATCGTCAGGGTCGAGCCCTTGCCAGCCCGCGCAGGCGTAAACCCGTTGATCGTCAGATCATCCGCCTCAACCCGGTATGAGGCGGAATTGAACGCTTCCAGTCGAGGCGTGTTTTGCGCGCGCAGAGAAACCTTCTCCATCAATTGCTCAGCAAAGGCCAAAACTGTTTCCGTCAGCTTCGCGTCATCATCCGCAAAGACTGCGATGTCTTGATCCAACTCCCACAAAGCACCATGCAGTGCCAGTTGCGCATTGTCGGTCAAAACTTCCTCAACCGCCCCAATCTCAACCGTGGTCTCTGTGGCCGATGACGACAACAAAAACGCCGTCGCATTGGCGAAGGAAAACAGCGTCGCCAGAGCCTCAGCCGCCAGCAAATCGCCAAATTCCGCCTTCTTGGCCGCAGGCAATCGCCCGGCCAAATTCTCTTTCTTCAACTCGGCCAACCCCGTGGCCTCGCCGTAAGCCTCCCCCACAGCCAGCCCAATGGCCAAAGCGCGCCGCAATCCATGTAGCACCGTCGCTTGCAGCGCCGACGGCAAAGCATCCTCGCCCACACCTTCAACCCGCTCGATCAAGCGCACACCCTCAGGGCGCGCCGTGGACCGCGTCACCAATCCGGGCGTCGTCGATCTAAACCGCCGCGCGCCCGTGCTGACACCTGAAGACCGCTCAACCGCCTTACCCTCTTTGGCTTTCGCAATCCGGGGCGTATGATCCACGCCGCCAAGCATGTTTTCCGCCGCACCGTAGTGCTTGACGATTTCTTCTTCTTTCAGTTCCATCAGATCGGCAGATACGCTCACGTCAAATCCTCATCATCGCTTCAAAAATATCCCCGCCGGAGGCACACAACCTCAGCGGTAAGAGACCACGCGTCCAGCGGGGCTCACCACGAATTTCCGCACCTCGGCAAATCCCGCCGGGCGTTTTTCTTCCAGCACCTGAAACGGGCGCTGCGGCAAAATAATCGCGCGAGAAATGGACGTAGCCCCTGTCTCCGCCCCACGCGCGCCAAACGGGTCCAGCTTGAACACCTCGCGCTCGACCGAGCTAAACCAGCCCTTCTTTTCCATCTCTACCCGCTCGGAATGCAAGTCCTCAACTGTCCAGGCCAGGGTCCAGTCTTCACCGGGGCCACCTTGCGCTTCTTCCAGCACTTCGCGGATCGGGCCGTTTTGTTTGGTGAATGTGTGGCTATACATTGGCCCCACATGAATGCGCCTAAGCCGCTTTGGGTGCAGATCGTCAAAGTCGCGATCAAACCCTTGCGCGATGGTCAAAAGCTTTAGCCCCCCCGAGGCCTGCGCCGTCAAATGCGCCTGTGCCTCCGGCCAACGCCGCGCATCTTTGGGAAGCGCCACCTCGCCGGTATCCTCGACATCCATCAGATAGATCGTCGGAACATTTTGTTGGCTGTCATAGACTGCCCAATGGATCAGATAACTGCGCCGCTCGCCTTGATTGCCCATCCAGATCGAATGCGGATCATTCGTAGCCCAAAATAGCTCCCCGCGTTGCAAAGCCTCATAATAGAGCCTCTGCGACATCGCGAATTGCAGCTTGGTGGGGATCGTCAGATTGCCGACGATCTGGCGGATCATCTCGTCTTTCAAGACATCCGCGCCGCGCATGCCCGCCAAATGCGCGCGCGCTTGCTGCGCGTCATTGGCCATTTTCATCAGCTCAGCAAAGACCGGAAAACCGGACTCCACACGGTCAATCGAAAGCGAGCCAAAAAACGCCCCCGTATCGCGCCCCGTCAGCAAGTATTTGTGGCTCAGCGCGCGAAACGTCCGCGCAATCCGCGCCACATAGTCGCTGATAATGGTCACGTCCGTCTTGGAAAACGTCCGCTCGACCTCCATCTCGGCCGCCACCCGCGCCAGATGGCCCGTGATACGCTCAAACTTCGCAAAATATCGCCGCGCCGCGAGATCATCCGTCAAACCTTGATGGTCGAGGGTCATATCGATCTCGTCAGTCATG
>CAZCEW010000051.1:0-14468 GCA_964497775.1 uncultured Rhodobacterales bacterium | reverse complement strand
ACGGCTCCGCCCCTTTCGCGCTGAAACGCTCCACCGGAGCGTTTCCAAGACGCGCTCAAGCCCCATACAGGTTCTTGTCATGCTTCTCGACGATCTTTTCAAAACGCCGTGCAAACCGCTCATCGGCTTTGGCTTTCTGCTCCAGAACCTTGCGCGCAAAAACCATCTGATCCTCATGCGCTTCCATCATCTCGGCCATACGCTTGTTGGTCGCAGCACCAATACCCGCCATCGCCGATTGTGCCTCTTGATCGGTTTGCACGCCGATCTCGTTGATCTTATGGGCCACATCTTGCTGCTGTGCCGTCTTCAACGACTTGGTCAGCGCATCATACAAAACCACACGCTGTTTCGTGTCGGTCTCTAGCTTGTTGATTAGTACCATTTGCGTCGCCGCTTGGTTTTGCAAACTGTCCATCCAGGTCTTGCCTTGCTCGATATAACGCTCAAGCGTTTGGCTTTTGGCCAGCTTGACCTGCTCATCTTGCACCATCTCATTGTAGCGCGTGTTCATCTCGGCCAATTCGGTTTCCAGCTTGGTGCGCGCCGCCGCCCCTTGCTCGACCGCGATCTTGCCCTCAAGCTCGATAATCTTCGGATCCATCGCCATGATCTCCGCGCGCAAGCCTTCCAACTCGCCCACAGTCATTTCACGCTCGTCCAGCGTGCCGCTCAAATTCGTCTCAACCCGCGCCTTTTGCTCATTGAGCAAGTTCAACTGGCCTTGCAACAGGTTCACAATCGTATCGGATTTCGAAATCAGGTCTTGTAGCTTGTCGTCAATAGACGCCGTGCGCATCCGCTCTTGGCGCATCGATTCCGATTTAGCGCTTGAGAAAATTCCCACAAGGCTTTCCCAAGCCGTCTTGTCTCGCATCGAGGAGAAATCTTCCGAGAAGCCAGATGTTACATCATCAAGCCCCATGATCAGTTCGGCAATATTGCCATTCATCAGCTCGGCATGCGCATGCACATCGTCCAAAGTCGCGTTCTCAATATCGATATTGATGTCGTCGCCCGTGTTCAGTTTCAGACGCGCGGTTTCGATCCGAGACGTTAACTCGGTAATTTTTGCTTGCGCTTCTTCGACCTGCGCTTGGCTTTCGCGGACTTGAGCATCAAAATCGGCCATATATCTGCATCCCTCTGTCTAATGTAATAGCGGTTAACATAAGGGCTGCGACGCCCGTTTTAAAGAGTTTGCCATGGCGGGGCCCTGCAATGCCATAGCAAAAAGCACCTCGCTCCGCTATCTCAGCGTCATCACTGCTTCAAAAATATCCCCGCCGGAGGCTCCGACCTTCAAACCAAGCACAAACGGTGCCCGATGGGCTTGGCCGATCCCCGCCAATCTGCCAAGATGAGCGCGTAAGAAATGAGTGCCCAATGATGAAGCCCGGCCCCCGCAACCTGATCACAGATATCGACGGCCTGCTTGTCGGCAATGCAAGCGACGCAGGTCTCAAATCCGGTGTCACGGTTCTGACGGCAGCAACACCCTTCACCGCCGGGGTCCACGTGATGGGCGGCGCGCCCGGCACGCGGGAGACGGACCTTCTGGCACCAGATAAAACCGTCAGCGATGTCGACGCCTTGGTCCTCGCGGGCGGCTCGGCTTTCGGGCTGGAGGCTGCGGGCGGCGTATCGCAGGCGTTGCGCGCGCAAGCCCGTGGCTTTGCGGTCGGGCCGCATACAGTTCCGATTGTGCCTGCTGCGATCTTGTTTGATCTGATCAATGGCGGCGAGAAGGACTGGGATGAAAACCCTTACCCAGACTTGGGCGCAACGGCCTTCGCCGATGCGTCACCAGATTTCGCGCTCGGCACATCCGGCGCAGGCACCGGAGCCACGACCGCCACACTAAAAGGAGGGCTAGGCTCAGCCTCACTCATTTTGCCATCTGGCCATACCGTCGGAGCGCTCGTCGCCGTCAACGCGCTGGGCTCTGCCACCGTCGGCGGCAGCCCGCATTTCTGGGCCGCACCTTTCGAGATGGACAGCGAATTTGGCGCGCGCGGCATTGCCCGCAGCCATGACCCCAGCCCACTGCCTGCCACAAAACTGACCCAAGGCACCGCAACCACGATCGCGATCGTCGCCACTGATGCAGCATTAGACAAAGCCGCCTGTACAAGGCTGGCGACCGCCGCCCATGACGGGTTTGCCCGCGCGCTTTATCCCAGCCACACACCGATGGATGGCGATTTGATCTTTGCCGCAGCCACTAGACAAAAGCCGCTCAAAGATGGCGCGCTCGATCCGCTCTATCTGGGCCACGCCGCCTCAATCTGCATCGCCCGCGCTATCGCACGCGGCGTCTTTGAGGCCACATCTGCCCCTAACGACCCGCTCCCCACTTGGGCCGAAAAATTCGCCTAAATCCACGACTACAAATTTTTTCAAAGTTTTTTCCAAGGATTGACGCTCCTCATGCGTCCTACCATCACTATGCGTATGCAAACGAGCGATGAAGCCTTGGCCCAAGCGGCAGGAAATGGCGACGCGGAGGCCTTTGGCCTTCTGATCCGGCGCCATTACGACCGCTTGTTTCGCTTTGCATGGCGGCTCACGGGCACGCAGCATGACGCCGAAGATCTAACCCATGACATCTGCGCCGCTTTGCCCGCCAAACTTGCGGGCTTCAGGGGCGAGGCGAAATTCACCTCATGGCTCTACCGCATCGCATTAAACGCCAATACCGACCGCGCCCGCAAAGCCCAACGCCGCGTCAAAGCCCGCGCCGGTTGGGGCGAAGATCAACACCGCCGCGCAGCCGAAGCGACTGAGGCCCGCGAGGCGCAAGATTGGCTGACCACCGCCATGCAGAGCCTGCCGCGGGAATTGAAAGACACGGTCGCGCTGACCTTGGGCGAAGAGATGACACAAAAAGAGGCCGCCACGGTGATGGGCGTGTCTGAAGGCACAATCGCGTGGCGCATGTCGGAAGTGAAACGCCACTTAAAAGATCTGGCCGAAAAGGAGGCCAATTAGATGGATGAGCTAGACAAACTCAAAGCCGCCCTGCGCGACGCCCCTGCCCCTGATGCGTCCAAAAAGGATGCGACTTTGCGCATGGCTAAAGAAAATTTCGACACATTCCAAGGATCGGCCAAGCCCGCACGTCCTACTCAAAGTGACCCAAAACGGGTCGGCTTTAGAGAAGGATTGAAAACCATGTTTGCTCCCAACACATTCCGCCCGCTTCTTTTGACCACGTCTTCGCTTGTCGTGCTTGGCGTGGGCTTCGTGCTTGTGCAGCCGATGCTCGCGCCGGATTCTGCAATTCTCGACTTAGACACGACCATGGCGCCAGAAGTTTCGATGGATTTACCGGCAGCCGAAGACTTCACGTCAGCTACCGGGGAAATCGTCGCGCAAGCCCCAGCACGAGCACCAGCCCCAGCAAAAATCCGCACTCGCGAAAGCGCAGGCATCGCACTCAGCGAGGCCGCGCCACGCTCACAAAATTTCGATTTCGCAGGCGGTGCAACGATTATCGCTCCGGCCCCCTATGATCTCGATGATGTCGCGCCGCCCGATCTGCGATCGCGCGACCAATTCGCCAATGACGCGCCGAACCCGCTGAAAATTACGGCTGAGGCCCCCGTCTCGACCTTCTCCACCGATGTTGACACGGCGTCCTATTCTGTCATCCGACGCGCGTTGCAAAACGGTCAATTGCCGCCCCGCGACGCGGTTCGGATCGAGGAAATGGTCAATTATTTCCCTTATGACTATGCGGCCCCCACGGGCGAGCACCCGTTCGAGCCGACGCTCACCGTCACCGGCACACCTTGGAACCCAGACACGCAACTGGTCCATATCGCGATCCAAGGCGAGATGCCCCAACTCGAAGACCGCCCGGCTCTCAACCTTGTTTTCCTGATCGACACATCGGGGTCCATGAACGCGCCTGACAAGCTGCCCTTGTTGATCCAAAGCTTCCGCCTGATGCTCTCGGAACTGCGCCCCGAGGATCAAGTGGCCATCGTCACCTATGCAGGATCCGCAGGCACCGTTCTGCCACCCACATCTGCAAGCGAGACCGGCAAAATCAACGCCGCATTGGGCAATCTCTCCGCAGGTGGCTCAACTGCAGGCGAGGCCGGATTGCGCCAAGCCTATGCGCTGGCCTCGCAAATGGGCGAGGAGGGCGAGCTCTCCCGCGTCCTCCTCGCCACCGATGGCGATTTCAATGTCGGCATGTCTGGCTCGGACGAGATGAAAAGCTTCATCGAGGAAAAACGCGACACAGGCACTTATCTGTCGATCTTGGGCTTCGGGCGCGGCAATCTCAACGATGCTCTGATGCAAACACTGGCCCAAAACGGCAATGGCCAAGCCGCCTATATCGACACGCTGTCAGAGGCTCGCAAAGTTCTGGTCGACCAACTGACTGGCGCGCTTTTCCCAATCGCAGGTGACGTCAAGGTACAGGTCGAATGGAATCCCGCCGAAGTCGCTGAATACCGCCTGATCGGCTACGAGACCCGCGCGCTTAAGCGCGAAGACTTCAACAATGATAAAGTCGACGCAGGCGATATCGGCGCAGGCCACACGGTCACCGCACTCTATGAGATTACACCTGTTGGCTCACCCGCAATCTTGAACACGCCGCTGCGCTACGACACGCAAACCGTCGCCTCTGACAGCTCAGAGCTAGGATTCTTGCGCCTGCGTTACAAACCCGTCGGTGCCTCAGACAGCATTCTGATCGAACGCCCGATCACACAAGCAAGCGCAGAGGCTACCGTTGAGACCCGCTTTGCCACAGCTATCGCAGGCTTCGGCCAACTGCTGCGCGGCTCGGATTATTTGGGCGATTGGAGTTACGCAGATGCAATCGCACTCGCCAACGAGGCCAAAGGTGACGATCCGTTCGGCTACCGCAACGAGGCCATCACCCTCATGCGTTTGGCTGAAAGTCTGGCGAAAGCGCCTTAAGCTTCATTGTCCCAATCAAACCTCCGCCGGAGGCATAAAAACAAAAAAGCCCCGGATGCGCGTCGCATTCGGGGCCTTTCAAATTCTTGTAGGTAAGCCTAGTGCAGCTTGGTCTTAACCTCTTCGATCGCCGCATCAATCAGGCTGCCCTGCTCTGCCGCAGAGGTCTTGGCCGCAACAACATCCGACGCTGCCGCAATAGCCGCAGTGATTGCACGATCACGAACTTCTTTAACGGCTGAGGCTTCAGCAGATGCGATCTGATCTTCAGCCGCCTGCAGACGACGCGCAATCGAGGCTTTGAGATCAAGCTTGGCCTGATCTGCCGCTTCTTGCGCGTCTTTCTTCGCCGTCTCAATGATGCGCTCGGCTTGCTCAGCCACTTCTTTTTGCTTGCGCTCATAGCCTGCCAAAATGGTCTGGGCTTCTTCGCGCAAGGCTTTCGCCTCATCAAGCTCAGCGCGGATCGTATCGGCGCGTTTGTCGAGCATGCCTGCCAACAAACCCGGCACTTTCAAATATAAAAGCACCGCGATGAACAGAAGGAACGCGATCAGAACCACGAAGTTCGAGTTGAACAGCGAGAAGAACGGACCTTTCGCGGCCAAAGCTGGCGTCGGCAGTACCAAGATTAAGGGGATAAGTTTTTTCATAGCCTCTTATCCCTTCATCTTCGCAGTGACGGCAGCGGTGATCGACTTGGCATCAATTTTGCCGGGCGCCACGGCCCCGACGATATCTTTGGCGATATCTTTGGCCACAGTCGCCGCACTGTCTTTCGCGCTCTCGCGGATCGCAGCAATGGCCTTTTCGCCCTCAGCCGCACGCGCTGCAATCTCGGCATCAGCCTCGGCTATTGCCTTATCCAGATCGCTCTGAATTTCGGCTTTGGTGTCGGCTACAATCCGGCTTGCTTCGACGCGAGCATCGGCAAGCGCTTGGTTATAGGCCTCTTCAGCCTCAACCGCTTTTTGCTTCAAATCTTCCGCCGCCGCGATGTCATTTGTGATCGTGCCCGAACGTTCCGCCAAAACCGACCCGATACGGGGCAGCGCGATGCGCGACAGCACGAAATAGATCACGACCAGCGTGACCAGCAACCAGAAGATCTGGTTGGGAAATGTCGAGAAATCAAGCTGTGGCATCCCTACGGATTCCGCGGCCTTTTCTCCAGCTTGCGTTTCTGTTGCCATGTCGGCCTCCGAAAACCAGTGCTACATCGGACGGGACCAGTGGCCCCGTCCAAGCGTAAGGATGGCTTAAAGGATTTAGACTGCGAACATCAGCAGAAGGGCTACGAGGAACGAGAAGATCCCCAGCGCTTCCGCAAACGCAATACCGATGAACATAGTGGCTGTCTGACCGGCAGCAGCCGATGGGTTGCGCAATGCGCCAGACAGGAAGTTACCAACAACGTGACCCACACCAACGGCCGCGCCGCCCATGCCAGTACATGCCAGACCAGCGCCGATATAAGCGCCCATTTGTACGATATCGCCTTCCATGATTTCTCTCCTTACGATGGAATTTCGATTAGTTAGCTAAGACGGGACACCCCGCCTTCTCATTAGTGATGCGGGTGAAGCGCGTCTTTCAGATAAACGCACGTCAAAATGGTGAATACATAGGCTTGGATGAAGGACACCAGGACCTCCAAAGCGTAGATCGCCGTGATCGCGATGATCGAAAGCGGCGTCACGACCAGACCGATACCTGTCGAGATCAACACCAAAGGCGCAAAAGCTGCGAACACTTTGATAACCGCGTGGCCCGCCATCATGTTGCCCGCCAAACGAATGGAGTGGCTGATCGGGCGCACGAAATACGAGATCACCTCGATCAGCGCCAAAATAGGACGCAAGATCAAAGGCGCGGATGAGATCCAGAACAGGCTAAAGAAGCCCGCGCCGTTTTTCACAAAGCCAAGGATCGTGACCGCGAAGAACACTGCAAAGGCCATGATCGCCGTGACCGCAATATGCGACGTGGTTGTAAACGCGCCGGGCAATAGCCCAAGGAAGTTCGAAAATACGATGAACATGAACAGCGTCATCACATAGGGGAAGTATTTCACGCCCTCTTTGCCCGCGATGTCTTCGACCATCTTGTAGATGAAACCGTACGCAAGCTCCGCGACCGACTGCGTGCGCGACGGGATGATCGCGCGGCGCGATGTACCCAGAACCAGCAAAGCGATGACGCAAAGAACGGCCAGCGCCATCCAAAGCGTCACATTTGTGATCGTGAACATGCCAACGGGACCGTCACCAAAAAGCGGCTTTACGATAAATTGGTCCATCGGGTGAAAGACAAGGCCACCCTCGTCTGCGCCATGAGCTTCATCTGCCATGTGTGTCGTCCTTTTCGTTGCTGCCCTCTCGGACCGCGTGATCTTCGTTGATCTCTTGAGCGGTGCGCATCATCGTCTTGATGCCCGCTGCAAGCCCCAACAATACAAACAACACCAGAAACAGCGGCAATGTGCCAAAGGCGTAGTCCAGCCCGTATCCGATGCCAAAGCCGATCAAAATACCGGCCACAAGCTCTATCACCATCCGCCAACCCTGCTGGGCTTGTGAATAATGCTCATCTATCCGGGGCTCGGGTTCTTGACCCTCTTTCAAGCTCTTGAGCCGCTCATCCAGCGCATCTAGCCGCGCTTTCTCCGTCTCAGTCACCATGAAAACAGCCCCTTTGGATGTTTGTCGGAGTGATAGGAATTGCGGGGGCCAGAGTCAATTCAGATTAGAGGGTGGAGAAAAGGCATTTATCATATTGATTTTAATACATATTTAGGCTCCACCACTGACCTGCGACAACCCTACGCAGGGCCAGATCTGACAGCCTCATATTCAACCAATTGGTTGATGGTTAGAGTTTGCCCGCCTCTTCGCTGCGAAACTCCGCCGTGCGCTCCACCACCCAATCGCGAAACAAGCGCACAGGTTTGCGTCGTAAGACGCCTTCACCAAAGAGCATATGATAGCTGCCTTGCCGAAAGCCTTGATCAAAGACTCTCACCAAACGCCCCGCCGCCTCATCGGCTTGAATGTTCTCGGCCGAAGCCAGCAAAACGCCCTGCTCCGCCAAAACGGTTTCAATGGCCAACATAGCGCGAATTCTGCGCGTGTCGGGCACTTGGAGCGCCAGATCAGAGCGACCGATCTGCTCGAACCACCGCGCCCACGGATTGCCGCCTCGGTCTCTGAGCAACTCGAACTCCAGAAGCCGCGCCGGATCATCTCCGATCTGATCTGCAATCGCCGGCGCTGCATAAGGATAGATCGGCGCGTCACTGAGCAAAACCGCGCGGCCTCCGGGTGCACCTGCAAGAAAGAAGCGGATCGCCACTTCGGCCTCATATCTCGAGATATCGATCACCACTTCCGTTGCATCCAGATGCAAAGAGATGTCCGGATAAAGGTCTTTGAACTCCTTGAGATGCGGCACAAGCCATTTGAGCGCGAAGACTGTCTCTACATTCACTGTCACAGCCCCCTCTGGCCGCGCATCAAACGCCTCGCTGGCTTCCGCTATTGTGTCAAACGCGGGCGTCAATTGCGCCAGATAAGCCGCGCCGTCTTGCGTCAGCTCTACCCCGCGCGAGGCGTCACGAAACAGTTGCGCGCCCAAACGGTCCTCTAACCCGCGCACATGTTTTGATATCGCTGAATGGCTCACCCCGAGCTCATCGGCCGCGCGTGAAAAGCTCTGATGACGACCGGCGGCCTCAAAGGCACGTAGAGCATTTAACGGGGGCAATTGGCGAGGCATATCCATTTGTGAGGTTTTCTCACATGTGCTGTCAAGAGAATGCTTTTGAAACGACGCTGCCAAAGGCGCATAACTATGTCAGACCTCATAAAACAAAGGTGCTTCCAATGAGCCTGATAGACACATACACGCTTGCGCGTGATCCCTCCCGCTTTGCCAAATGGATCGCAAAACTCACAAAACGACCCGCGAAAAGCGCGCCGCTTCCCAAAACAATCAATGATCATCTGGCCCGCGATATTGGCATCGATCCAAACGATCTGGAGCGGCTGCGCATGGAATGGCCGTCACAAACCACGCGGCCATTGATTTAGCCGTCGATCTAAGCTGGCGATCTAGTCCTGTCCCTTCCCCCTGTTCGGCGGTAAGAACAAGGCTATGAGCGCCAAGATCGACCTTGTTTTTGCAGCCCTTTCCGATGGCACCCGTCGCCAAATCCTGACGATGCTGTTGGAGGACGATATGGCCGTCACCGACGTCGCGGACCCGTTCGAGATGTCGCTGGCTGCGATCTCTAAACATCTGACGATTTTGATGCGCGCGGGCCTGATCAGCCAAGAAAAGCGCGGCCGCGTCAAATGGTGCAAGCTGGAGCCTGACGCGATGCGCGAGGCCATCGTCTGGATCGAGAGTTTCGGCCAGCTCAAGGCCTTGAACTACGACGCATTTGAGGATTTTCTAGACAAAGAGCTCGGAAAAACCTGAAACCGATCAAATTTCTGACAATTTTCGCGACTATCAAGGCCGTTAAGGAATGGGGGCTTTGACCGGAGCGATGTAATGAAATTTCTGCCAGCCTTTCTATTTATGGGCTTTTTCTTCACCCTGGCCTTTATGGTCTGGACGGATGACTTCCCCTATCACCTGATCCCGCTCGACGAATCCGATCCCAACCGCGTAAGCCGGATCAGAGAAGTCGTGGAAGGTCTCGTCGGCAAGTTCGGCACGGCCTATACAAGCCTTGGTCTGATGATCGCGGGTTGTGTCACCTCGCTTTACTTCGTGATGGACAAACGCGACGGGTTGCCTCGCTAAGCGGCTTTCGGGCCACGCAACAGCATCAATAACGCGCCGATTGTCAAAGCGATGCCGCCCAAGATCAATGCGGGCGGCAAACCGCGCCCGAGTGCAATCTCCCACAAGATGACCCAGCTTGGCGTGAGGTAAGTGTAAGCCATCACCTTTGAGGCAGGCAGCCGCAGCGCTGCAAATTGCAGCAAGACAAATGTCATCGAAGACGCGCAGATTGCGATATAGGCAAGCGTGATCCAGACAATCGCGGGCAGGTTCAGCCAATCGGTCGCGATGATGTCCGACCAGCCCCAAGCGATCAGGACGACCAGCCCCGCAACCAATGTGCCAAGCGAGAACACCAAAGCGCTCTCACCGCGATTAAGTTTGCGCACCATCGGCGTGTAGATCGCGTGGCTGACGACGCCTATGAAATAGATCAACTCGCCCCGGCCAATCTCAAACGCCATGAACGCTGCTAAATCGGCCCGGAAAATAACCCAAAGCGCGCCGATACCACCCACAACCAGGCCCAAAGCAATCCAAACGGTCGTGATCTGGCGCAGCAATATGTAGCCCGCGACGGCAGACAGAATAGGCGTCAGGGTGAAAACCGCCGCCGCACTGACCGGCGCTGCCGTCTTCAAGCCTTCAAACATCAAAACGAAATAGACGGCGAACAGCACGCCTAAGACGCCATACCGCCAAGGTGCTACGAAACTGCCTCGAGGCAGTCCTCCCGTCGCGACCACAGCAAGCCCGATCACGACAGAGGCAATCGCAAAGCGCGCAGCGTTCAGGGCTTTGGGCGAAATCTCATTTGCGGCCATCGCCCCCAGCGAAAATGAGCCCGCCACGAGAGCTGAAAACAACAACATCGCCAGATGCCCTTTGGCCGCATCGCTCATCTTAAGGGGTCAACCGCGCGCAGTGCACAGAGCGCGCTCTACAGCTCAATCCAGCCTTTTGCGTCTTCCTTGAGGAATGTCACAAAAGAATGGACCTTGGCCGTGCGGTGCAAATCAACATGCGTCACGCACCAGAATTTTACGAACCACGCGGGATCAGGCTCCATGATCCTGACCATATTCGGATCCTCATGCCCCATATATAGCGGCATAAACCCGATCCCCGCCCCCGCGCGCACCGCATCTTCGACCGTATTGGTGTCAGAGCATTTATAAACTACGTTTTCATCAGGCACGTGATCGCCGATCCATTTCATAAACGGCACGCGAGGGTTCAGATTTGAGACCCTGCAAAAGCGGTGATTGGGGATGTCTTCGATCCCCTCCAACGGACCATGGCGAAAGATATAGTCTTTATGTGCGAACAGCCCCATCGCGAATTGGCCCAGCTCCGAGACGATATTGTCGAGATCATCACCCGGCGCACCCGCGCGCAATGCCACATGCGCCTCACCATATTCCAGTTTGAGCGGCTTTAGATCGACGATCAGTTCGGCCCGAATGTCGGGGTGCTCGACCTGATACTTGGTGATCGTGCGTGCAAGCAAAGGCGACATTTGCGGCAGGCAGGTCACGATCAGATCGCCCGAAACGGAGGCGCCGCGCCCATGAATGCGACCCGCCAATTGCGTCAGCTGATCTTCTGTGGCGCCTGCGACAACTAACAAATCCTCCCCAGCCTCAGTGGGCGTATAGCCGCGCGCATGGCGTTGAAAAAGTTTCGCGCCCAGTTTGCCCTCAAGACTGTCGATATGGCGGATCACCGTGGCATGGTGAACGCCCAACGCGTCTGCTGCTGCCGAAACCGTGCGCAACCGGGCCACTTGATAGGCCGTGCGAAACTCATCCCAATTGTCGATATCCATATGTGCACCTATTCACAGTTCGTGAACAACATCCCTCTTTTCGTTCGCAAGCTCAATATCCCAGTTTTGACGAGGCGGTCGAAATCTGGTAAATTCCTGTTATGAAAATCATCCGCAACACGCCGCAGCACCTCATCATTAGTGACGTCCCGCTGTTAAGCGCACTTGCTTTGAGCGTGATGTTCATCGGATTTATAGATGTCTCAATCGACGAATGGCGTTCCGGCAATTTATGGCGCGGAGCGCTCTTTTCTTTTGGCGTCCTCTATATTGCGTGGTTCATTCATCTCTTCGTGCGGCGCGTCCAACTTGTGTTCGATGCCAGCATCGGCACCTTAACCGTGCAACGCAAAAACCTGCTCGGCCACGATCAGGTCATTCACGAGCTGCACGAAGTCTCAGGCGCCGAAATTGACAATGGCAGCGAAGGCACACGCAACGTGATCCTTACGCTGATCGGCCAAAGTGCGGGGCGTCACCCGATCACTGAGTACTATTCGACCTTGGGCCACCATCACGATGTGGCGGACGCAATCAACGCGTGGCTTGACTCCCACCGCGCACGCGCCTAGACCCCGCGACAACATCCGGAAGCTTTGATCTTCCGGTCCCCGCAAGATGCAGGGATCGCCCCCCACCAGCGAGTTTCGCCCGTGGGGGCCAAATACGTTGTTTGGGGTCCAATTTGATGCGGGCCGTGTTTGTGCATTCGCCGTCCCGTTCTTATCTAGGGGCTAACAGAGTTAAGATGGAGCCCGAGAGCTTAGATGTTTGAGAACCTATCCGAACGCCTCTCCGGCGTTTTCGACAAACTCACCAAGCAAGGCGCGCTGTCTGAAGATGACGTCAAAACCGCGCTGCGTGAAGTCCGCGTGGCTTTGCTGGAAGCCGACGTCTCCTTGCCTGTTGCGCGCGATTTCGTCAAAGCCGTGGCCGAGAAGGCTACTGGTCAGGACGTCACCAAATCCGTGACACCCGGCCAGCAAGTCATCAAGATCGTCCATGACGAGCTGAAACACGTCCTCGCAGGCGACAATGAAGACCCCGGCGAGTTGAAAATCGACAGCCCGCCCGCGCCGATTTTGATGGTTGGTTTGCAAGGCTCCGGTAAGACGACAACAACAGGTAAGCTCGCCAAGCGCCTGAAAGAGAAGAACAACAAGAAAGTCCTGATGGCGTCGTTAGACGTCAACCGCCCCGCAGCGATGGAGCAACTGGCGATTTTGGGCGCACAAGTCGGCGTTGATACTTTGCCGATCGTCAAAGGTGAGCGCCCCGTCGATATCGCCAAACGCGCCAAGCAACAGGCGACCTTGGGCGGCTATGACGTCTATATGCTCGACACCGCTGGCCGCCTGCAAATCGATCAGGTCTTGATGCAAGAGGTCGAAGATGTCCGCGACGTGGTCACCCCGCGCGAGACACTTTTGGTTGTTGATGGCCTGACTGGTCAGGTCGCAGTCGAGGTGGCCGAAGAGTTTGACGACAAAATCGGCGTCTCCGGCGTGGTTCTGACACGGATGGATGGCGACGGGCGCGGCGGTGCGGCACTTTCAATGCGCGCTGTCACCGGCAAGCCGATCAAATTCGTAGGCCTCGGCGAGAAGATGGACGCGCTTGAGACCTTCGAGCCTGAGCGTATCGCAGGCCGCATCTTGGGGATGGGCGATATCGTCTCGCTCGTCGAGAAAGCGCAAGAGACCATCGAGGCTGAGCAAGCCGAGAAGATGATGAAGCGCTTCCAGAAAGGTCAGTTCAATATGAACGACCTGAAGATGCAGCTTGAACAGATGATGAAGATGGGCGGCATGGAAGGGCTGATGGGCATGATGCCCGGCATGAAGAAAATGGCCGCGCAAGCCAAAGACGCGGGCATGGACGATAAAGTGCTCAAGCAGCAAATCGCGATGATCCAATCGATGACCAAACGCGAACGCGCCAATCCGCAAATCCTGCAAGCGAGCCGCAAGAAACGCATCGCCAAAGGCTCCGGCCTTGAAGTGTCTGATCTCAACAAACTTTTGAAGATGCAGCGCCAGATGTCCGACATGATGAAGAAGATGGGCAAAATGGGCAAAGGCGGGATGCTGAAGCAGGCCATGAAAGGCATGTTCGGCAAAGGCGGCATGCCCGATATGAACGATCCTAAAGCCATGGAAGAAGCCGCGAAGAAAATGGGCATGGGCGGCCCCGGCGGCATGCCCGGACTTGGCGGCGGCGCAGGCCTGCCCCCCGGTCTCTCAGGATTTGGGAAGAAGAAATGAGCAACGACACCACACGCGCAGCCGAGCTGCTGAAAGATCACCGCGCCTCCATCGACCGTCTGGACGCGATCTTGATCTACACATTGGGTGAGCGGTTCGCGCATACCCAAGCTGTTGGCAAACTGAAGGCAGAACACGATCTGCCCGCATCTGACCCCGACCGCGAAGCCACGCAAATTGCACGTCTCGAAGATCTGGCCAAACGCGCCGATCTCGACCCCGAATTCGCCAAGTCTTTCCTGAATTTCATCATTCGGGAAGTCATTCAAAATCATAAGAAAATCAAGGAATAGCCGGACCTCCGGCACCCGCCATCTCAAGGAGAAGAACACAATGGCAATGAAAATCCGTCTGGCCCGTGGTGGGTCGAAGAAACGCCCATTCTACCGCATCGTGGCAGCTGACAGCCGCATGCCACGCGATGGTCGCTATGTCGAAAAGCTGGGCACATATAACCCGCTTCTGCCGAAAGACAGCGAAGAGCGCGTGAAAATGGATATGGAGCGCGTTCAGTACTGGCTCAGCAAAGGTGCGCAGCCGACAGACCGCATCAGCCGCATGCTGGAAGCCGCTGGCGTTCTAGAGAAAAAAGAGCGTGCCAACTTGAAAAAAGGTGAGCCGGGCGAGAAAGCCAAAGCGCG
>CAZCEW010000050.1:0-17773 GCA_964497775.1 uncultured Rhodobacterales bacterium | reverse complement strand
GTGATGCCTTGCGTGCTGCCGGTTTTGTCGATCAAGCTGACCTCGGCGCTTAAGGCGCGCGACCAGTCACAAGCGCGCATCCGTGCGGGCTTCTTGATGTCGGCGCTTGGCGTGATGGCGTTCATGCTGGCCTTGGCCGCGATACTGGTCGCTGTGCGCATGGCGGGCGGGCAAGTGGGCTGGGGCATCCAGTTCCAAAGCCCGATTTTTCTGGCCGTCATGGCTGTGCTGGTCACGTTGTTTGCGGCCAATATGTTCGGCTTGTTCGAGATCAACCTGCCGCAAAGCTGGACCACCTCGATGGACAGCGCAGGGCGCGGCGCGGGGTTGGCGGGTGACTTTGCAACTGGCGCGCTGGCGGCCGTGCTGGCCACGCCATGCTCTGCGCCATTCTTAGGCACAGCGGTGACCTTCGCGTTGGCCGGATCGGGCATTGAGACGTTGGTGATTTTCACAGCGCTCGGGCTTGGTCTCGCGCTGCCCTATCTGATCATCGCCGCACGCCCTGCGCTGATCCAAGCCTTGCCGAAACCGGGCCGCTGGATGGAGGTCGTCAAATGGGTGATGGGCGCGCTTTTGGTGCTGACGGCGCTATGGCTGCTTTCCGTGCTTTGGGGCGTGGCTGGCGCGCGGGTGGCGGGGATCGTGGCACTGCTTCTGATCGCGGCTTGCGTTTTCATCGGGTTGCGGGGGCGGATCAATTTGATGAAACCTGCGGCCATCGCCGCCGTGCTGGGCGCGGTTCTTGTGCCTGCGTTCCTGACACAGCCGCCGCAAGCCGCCTTAGCGCGCGACAGCGCATGGGGCGCATTCGACGAGGCCCGCATCACTGATCTGGTGGCCAGCGGTCAGGTGGTTTTCGTCGACGTGACCGCCGATTGGTGCCTGACCTGCAAAACCAACAAAGCGCTGGTGCTGGACCGCTCGCCGGTGATTGATGCGCTAGAGCGCGACGGCGTCACCTTGATGCGCGCCGATTGGACCCGGCCTGACGAGACGATCCTCAGCTATCTGCAAGCCCATGATCGTTTCGGTATTCCGTTCAATATTGTTTATGGCCCCGGTGCGCCGGACGGCATTGCGCTGAGCGAAATTCTGACGCGCGATGCGGTGATCAATGCTTTGTCGGAGGCCGGTGGCTAGGGGTCAAGCTGCGCCAGACCTTGCTCCACCGCGAGGCGTTGGGGCGCGTCTTCAGACAGTTTATCGGCCAGAGGTTTGGCGCTCAGAAGTGCTTCGCGCGCATTCTCCGTCTCGCCTAGCACCATATAGGCGCGGGCCAGTTGCAGCCAGCCATCGAGGTTTTCGGGCTCGTCTTCCATCCGCTCGGCCAGTCGCGCGACCATGGAGCGGATGAACGCGCCCCGGTCCTCTTCGCTCATCTCGCCTGCGGCCTCGATATCCTCTGCGCTTGGGCCGGCGATCGGTGCGAAATTGGGCAGGCCGACGGGCTCAAGAGCGAACTCCGCGCCCATGCGGTTGGCTTGCCCGATGAACGTTTCCATCCAAGGCTGCGGCGCTGTCTCTTGCGCCACGCGCTCCAAAAGCACCTTGCGCGCGTCGAGGATCTGGCCGTCTTGTTCCAGCGCAATCGCCGCGTAGTAGCTGGCGGCGGGGTTGAGCGGGTCTAGCTCCATTGCTGTGTTTATCGCCGCGCGGGCCTCGGGCGTGACGATGCCGTTCTCGGCCGAGATCAGCGCCTCGGCATATCGCGAAAACTGCCCCGAGCTTGCGCCTTCGCGCGAGGTGACGACGCCAAACGCCCGCACGGCGTCATCGAAGCGGCCCATATTCATCGAGGTCGTGCCCAAAAGCTCCCAGCCGCGGGTCTCGCCGCCATTTGGGTCCTCGGCCAAGCGCTGTTTCAGCTCACCTACAAGAGCCACCAATTCGCTGTTGTCGTTTTGTTGGGCCTGCTGGCGTTCGGCAAACGGCACGCTTGGCATCCCGAGCGAGCCGATTTGTACGTAGATCAGCGCAGCCAAAACCGGAACCAGCAAAGCTGAGGCAATCAAAATGCCTTGCCCTTTCTCACTGTCCGATGGCTCTGACATGCGGTCTTTGTTGGCGCCCAACATGCGGCGCTTGATCTCGGTACGCGCGGCTTCTGCGTCCTCTCCCGAGATCACGCCGCGCGCTTCGTCGCGGTCGACTTCTGAGAGTTGATCAGTGAAAATCGCCAAGGCCTGATCGGCGCGGTCCAGTGTGGCGCGCCCTGCCCGCATTGGCCACAGGACAGCAATCGCCGAGATCATGCTTAGCGCGCAGACGCCGATCCAAAACATCATTTCGCGCGGCCTTCATCTTGGAGGAGATCGTCTAGGGCTGCTTCTTCCTCCGCGCTGAGTGCTTGCACGCTTGCGCCGCGAGGCCTGCGCGAAAGGAACACAAAGACCGACAGCGCGCCGAGCCCGAGGATCACAAATGGCCCAATCCAAAGCGCATAGGTGGAGGGTTTGAAAGGCGGCTTGAACAGCACGAAATCGCCGTAGCGCGCAACGAGGAAATCGAAGACCTGATCGTTGGTGTCACCAGCAACAAGCCTTTCGCGGATCAAGATGCGCAAGTCGCGCGCGACGCCGGCGTTGGAGCTATCAATAGGCTCGTTTTGGCACACGACGCAGCGCACATTGGCGCTGATTTCGCGGGCGCGCTGTTCTAGTACGGGATCATCCAGCACCTCGTCAGGCTCCACCGCGAAAGCCGGGATGGCCAGAGCCAAGGCCAGTATAACCGTCAGCGCGCGGATCATGAAGCGCCCGCCATTGCGTCGTCCAAAGCCTCAAGAAACCTGCGCGCACCGTCGCCCACAACAGGGCCTGCTTCGCGGTACAAGATCACGCCGTCACCGCTGATGATGTAGCTTTCCGGCACGCCGGTAAGGCCCCATTCGATGGCCGCGCGCCCCGTCTCGTCGGCACCGATGCGGGTATAGGGATTGCCCAGCTCTTCAAGCCATTTAGCCGCCGCCTCGGGTTTGTCTTTGTAATTGATGCCCACCAGATTGAAGCCGTGATCCTCGGCCAAGCGGGTTAGCACGGGATGCTCGGCCCGGCATGGCCCGCACCACGACGCGAACACATTGACGACCGTGACGCGGCCCGTGGTTTGCAAATCGGCTTGGCTGAGCCCCGGAGAGTTCGTGCCCGCAAGGGCTGGCAGATCGAAGGCAGGCACAGGTTTGGAGATCAGCGCCGAGGGCAGACGCGCGGGGTCGCGGTCGCCCGAGAGACCCCAATAGAAGAACGCGCCTAAGACCAGCGCGACTATGATCGGCAAGAAGGCCAAGGCTCGGATCATCCGCTACTCCGCCGGTGTGGCGCCGAGGGGCGCTTTGGATTTACGCGGCGCACCAACGCGCAAGCGTCTGTCTGACAACGAGATCAAGCCGCCCAAAACCAGCAGGCCAGTGCCGATCCAGAGGAAATTGACCAGCGGTTCATAGAGCACGCGCAGGGTCCATTTTCCGGCGGCATTGGTCGCGGCAGGCTCGGCGATGGAGACATAGAGATCGCCTGCGAGCGTTTGGCGAATGTCGCTTTCCGTGGTCGAGGATTGCGCGACGGGATAGCTGCGGCGTTCGGGATAAAGCGTTGTGACAGGCGCGCCGTTCTTGGTGACGCTCAGCGTGGCGACTTGTGCGATATAGTTGGGGCCTTGCTCGCGCCGGATGCCTTCAAAAGTCAGATCAAACCCCGCGACGCTGACTTCAGTGCCCGGCTCGGCGAAGGCTACGACCTCTTCCTTCCACGCGCTTGATCCGATTGCGCCCATCATCAACACGGCCACTCCGATATGGGCCAGCGTCATGCCGTGGCTTGCGCGCGGCTGCCTCGCGATCCGCGCCCACATATCGGCGCGGCCAAACTTGACGCGGCGGCCCCATTCATAGGCGGAGGCGCAGAGAAGCCAGACGGCCAGCGCCATCGAGATCACCGCCAGAACCGGCCCGCCAGTGCGCATGTACCAGACGATCAGCCCGACGAGTATGGCGAGGGCTGCGACGAATTTCAGGCGCGACAGCACGCCCGGCAAATCGGCGCGTTTCCATGACAAGAAAGGCCCCACGGCCATGACCGCGATCAAAGGCAGCATGATCGGGATGAAGGAGGCGTTGAAAAACGGCGGCCCGACGGAGATTTTCTCGCCCGTGATCGCCTCTAGGAAGAGCGGGTAGAGCGTGCCGAAGAGCACTGTTGCCGTGGCCGTGGCCAGCAGGAGGTTGTTGATCAAAAGCCCCGCTTCGCGCGAGATCGGGGCGAAGAGGCCTCCGCCTTCCATGGCAGGCGCGCGCACCGCAAAGAGCGTGAGCGAGCCGCCGATGGACACAAAAAGCATGCCAAGGATATAGACGCCGCGTTCGGGGTCGACGGCGAAAGCGTGCACCGAGGTCAACAGCCCCGAGCGGACGATGAATGTGCCCAGAAGCGACAGGCTGAAGGTTAGGATCGCAAGCAGGATCGTCCAGCTTTTGAACGTGTCGCGCTTTTCCGTGACGATGGCCGAATGCAAGAGCGCTGTGCCCAAAAGCCACGGCATGAAGGAGACGTTTTCGACCGGATCCCAAAACCACCAGCCGCCCCAGCCAAGCTCGTAATAGGCCCACCAGGAGCCCAGCCCGATCCCAGCGCTGAGCGATGTCCACGCTGCCAAGGTCCAAGGCCGCACCCAGCGCGCCCATGCCGGATCGACGCGGCCTTCGATGAGGGCTGCGACCGCGAATGAGAACACGATCGAGAAGCCGACATAGCCGAAATACAAAAGCGGCGGGTGGATCGCGAGGCCGATATCTTGCAAGAGCGGGTTGAGGTCATTGCCATCCAAGGGCGGCGGGAAGACGCGGTCAAACGGGTTGGAGGTGAAGATCATGAAGCTGAGAAAGCCCACGGAAATCCACGCCTGTACGCTCAGCGTGCGTGCTTTGAGGCCGTCGGGAATGTTGCGCCCGAAAAACGCGACCCCTGCCCCAAACAGCGCCAAGATCAGCACCCATAACAGCAATGATCCTTCATGGCTGCCCCAAGTGCCGGCGACCTTGTAGATCATCGGCTTGAGCGAATTGGAGTTGTTGACGACATTTACGACGGTGAAATCCGAGACGATAAACGACCGCATCAGGGCCGCGAAAGCCAGTGTGATCAAGATCGCCTGCAAAGCGGAGGTGGCCGAGGCCGAGCGCATCCAGACCGTGTTGTTCTTGGACGCTCCCAAAATGGGCAAAACGCTTTGCACACAGGCCGCGATAAGCGCCAATGCCAATGCAAATTGTCCAAGCTCAGGGATCATGTCGCGCGTGCCTTGTTTCTGCTTGCCCTAGATGGAGGTCAAACGCGCGCGAGGTCAAGGCGATGGGCTGCGACCAGATGGCCCAGAGGGCTCACATCTGCGTCAGGATTTGCGGCGCTTCCACCACGAGGCCGCCAGTTCCCACACGATATTGGCAATGAGGAGAAGCACGAAGAACATCGCGAAATTGGCGACATACTGCCAGACCGTGCTGACAAGGCCCGCATCGGTTTCCAGATCAAGGATCGAGAACAGTGCGATGAAGCTGAGCCCATTGGCAAATTCCGCGCGCCTCTTGCGATTGAAAAAGCGCAGTCTGAACCCGTCCCACCACGGCGCCAGCATGATTTTGTCGAACGCCCAATTGAGCGGCCAGATGATGATCAGCACGACGATGAAAAAGTTCTGCTCTAGGCTGCGCTCCCCCCAGCCAGAGACGAGCTGCAGGCTGAGCAAGATCACAATCGGCATCGCCAAGATGATGCAAAGGCCGAAAAACGCGCGCCATAGGGCGCGGTCTGGATCTGCGGTGTCTTTTGGCTCGGATTGGCTCATGGGGTAAGTACAGCGCAGGTTTTCGGCAAAATCATGTCAGTGCCAATTCTGACCCTGTGCGCAGGCGGTATTCGCGCTTGAATACGTATTCATCATTGGTCAGAATGGCCGCAAGCCAGCGGAGGAGTACCCTATGACCATTGAATATCTCAAACGCGGAAAATCGGATGCAGAGCGTGCAGATGATGACAGCCAAGTGCGCCAGACCGTTGAGGCCACTTTGCAAGATATCGAAGCGCGTGGGGATAAGGCCGTCCGCGAACTGTCTGAAAAGTTTGATAAATACAGCCCCAAGGCGTTCAAACTTTCCGAGAGTGACATCGCCGAATTGATGGCCGCCGTTGATCCGCGCGATATGGACGATCTGAAGTTTGCGCAAGAGCAAGTGCGCAATTTCGCCCAAGCCCAGCGCGACTCGATGCTCGATATCGAGGTGGAGCCAATGCCGGGCGTGATCTTGGGCCATAAGAATATTCCGGTGCAGTCTGTCGGCTGCTACGTTCCGGGTGGCAAGTTTCCGATGGTGGCCAGCGCGCATATGTCGGTGGCCACGGCCAGCGTCGCGGGTGTGCCGCGCATCATCGCGTGTACGCCGCCTTTCAATGGTGCGCCCAACCCTGCCGTGATCGCGGCGATGCATCTGGGAGGCGCGCATGAGATTTACGTGCTGGGCGGCATTCAAGCGATTGGCGCGATGGCGCTTGGCACCGAGACGATTGATCCCGTGCATATGATCGCAGGCCCCGGCAATGCGTTTGTGGCCGAGGCCAAGCAACAGCTTTTCGGGCGCGTCGGCATTGATCTTTTCGCTGGCCCGACCGAGACGATGGTGATCGCCGATGAAACCGTCGATGGCGAGATGTGCGCCACGGATTTGCTGGGTCAGGCCGAGCACGGGTATAACTCTCCGGCGGTTCTGGTGACGAACTCGCGTAAGCTGGCGGAGGATACGCTGGCCGAGATTGACCGCATTCTGGAGATCATCCCGACCAAGGACACGGCCTCCAAATCGTGGGAGGATTACGGCGAGGTGATCTTGTGTGACAGCTATGACGAGATGCTGAGCGTGGCCGATGATATCGCATCCGAGCATGTGCAAGTGATGACAGACCGCGATGATTGGTTTCTCGATAACATGACCTGCTACGGCGCCCTGTTCTTGGGCCCGCGTACCAATGTGGCCAATGGCGATAAGGTTATCGGCACCAATCACACGCTGCCTACCAAGAAAGCGGGCAGATATACGGGCGGGCTTTGGGTCGGTAAGTATCTGAAAACGCATAGCTATCAGAAGATCACCACCGATGAGGCTGCGGCGGATATCGGGGCCTATGGCTCTCGGCTTTGCCTGCTGGAAGGCTTTGTGGGCCATGCGGAGCAATGCAATCTGCGCGTGCGGCGCTATGGCGGGTTGAACGTGCCTTATGGCGGCCCTGCGCCCTACAAGGACGCGGCGGAGTAATGTCGGAGGCGGCCCACAACAAGCAGGCTTATGCGCGGTTTTGGCATGCGTTTCTTCATCCTGATGCGCAGGCTCAGAAGGCAGCGGTCCATGCGTTCTTTGCACCGGGCGTGGCGGCTAATTTTTCTCACCCGATCAATGATCTAAGCGGGCCTGAAGGCATCACGGAGGGCTTTCTTGCCCCCCTGCTGCGCGCCTTTGAGGGGCTATATTTTCGCCCTGATATCCAGATTGGCGGCACGTCTTATGAAGGGTCCGAGTGGGTCTCGGGCATGGGCTATCTGGTTGGCACATTCCGGCGCGACTGGTGCGGGATCAAGCCCACCGACAAGCTGACTTATATTCGCATCGGTGACTTTCACCGGATGGAAAACGGCCAAGCGGTGGAAAGCTACATCTATCTCGATATTCCCGAATTGCTGATTTCTATTGGCCGCTATCCGTTGGGCACCCCACAAGGCGCTACAGGCATGGTCCCCGGCCCTGCGAGCCATGACGGGCTGCACAGTGCAGTTGGTGATCCTAAACACTCCGCCGAGACATACCGGATCATGACTGAAATGCTCGCAGGCCTTGCCACGGAAGATGAGCAATGGCGGCCCTATTGGCACCCGAATATGATGTGGTACGGCCCCGCTTCGTTCGGGCGGTTTGTGGGCATTGAGGAATTTCAAAAGTTCCAAGTGCCGTTTGAGGGCGCTTTTGAGGGTTGGGGCGGCGGCATGTCTCCGCATACGCCAACCAAGCATTTTACGCGCTTTGCGGATGGGGATTATTCGTGTATCGGCGGCTGGCCCTCGCTGCAAGGCACGCATACCGGCGCTTATCTGGGGTTTGAGCCGACGGGTGTGACGACGCTCTTTCGGGTTTGCGACTGGTATCGCCGCGAAGGTGATTTGCTGGTGGAGAACTGGGTCTTTGTCGATATCCCCGACGCGTTGTTGCAATGGGGCTATGATATGATGGCCGAGCAGGCCAAGCTATGATCGACCGCTTGCGCGCTGCTCAATATGACTTTTCTGAAGTCCCTGTGCGCGCGGCGATGGCCGAGAGTTTCGCCGCAGATGCGGTGATCCATATGTGCGCTCCGTTCGGCGATCTGACAGGACCGGATGCGTTTTACGAGGCCACTTACGCGCCGCTGCTGCACGCCTTCCCTGATCTGGAACGGCGCGACTATATCGTCATCACTGGCGAGACGGAGCATGGCGGCACATGGATCGGCTGCGCGGGGTATTACACAGGCACGTTCAAAGCCCCCTTCCTCGACATTCCCGCCACGGGCCATCTGGCGCATATGCGGTTTCACGAATTCTACCGTATGGAAGGCGGCAAGATCGTCGAAGTGCAGGCGATCTGGGACATTCCGGAACTGATGATGCAAGCGCGTGCTTGGCCTATGGCGCCGAGCCTTGGGCGCGAAGGGTTGATACCTGCGCCTGCCAGCCAAGACGGGCTGGGGCCTCACGCGCCGCGCGAAGATGCGATGCAGATCGTGCGCGATATGCTGACCCATATGGGCAAGCATCCCTCCCAAGGCGGCCCCGAAGTGATGGAGATGGATCGGTTCTGGGACGCGCGCATGTCGTGGTACGGGCCTGCGGGCATTGGCACCGCACGCGGCATCCAAGGCTTTCGCAACTGGCATCAAATCCCGTTTCTGACCGCCATGCCCGATCGCGGCGCGTATCAAGACGCCTCGCAATACCACTTCTTTGCGCAAGGCAATTACGTGGCCGTCACGGGTTGGCCCAATATGCAACTGACGCTCAGCGAGGGCGGCTGGATGGGGATTGCGCCTGCGGGCAAGGCTATTTCGCTCAGATCGCTGGATTTCTGGCGGCTTGAAGGCGATAAGATCCGGGAAAACTGGGTGCTGGTCGATCTTCTCGATCTTTATGCCCAAATTGGCGTCGACGTGTTTGCGCGGCTGCGCGAGTTTAACAAGGCGAGGATGTGATGGCCGCGAAAGTGACCTCTTTGGACGTGGCGCAGGCCGCGGGCGTCAGCCAGCCGACGGTCAGCCGCGTGTTCACGCCCGGCGTCAAAGTCTCGCCCGATCTGGAAAAGAAGGTCCGCCGCGCCGCGCAAGAGTTAGGGTATCGGCCCAATACGCTGGCGCGCTCCTTGATCACGGGTCAGTCGATGACCATCGGGCTGATCGTCGCCTATCTCGACAATCCGTTCTATGCCGAAGCTCTGGAAAAGCTGAGCCTGCGGCTGAAGGAGAACGGCTATAACATCTTGATTTTTATGGCCGCAAACCACACGGGCGATGTTGATAGCGTGGTTAATGATCTGCTGGATCATCAGGTGGACGGGATCATCATGGCCTCTGTGTCGACCTCCTCGGAGCTGACCGAGCGGCTGCTGGAAGAAGGCGTGCCGCTGATCTCGTTTAACCGCGGTCACCGCGACAAGACGCTGTCTTCCGTCACCTCGGCCAATTTCGACGGCGGGCGGGCCTTGGCGGAATTTCTGGTCGCAGGCGGGCATCAACGCATCGCGCATATCTCGGGCTGGCAAGGGGCGACGACCGGGCGCGACAGGCAGGCGGGGTTTCTGGCGGGGCTAGAGGCTGCAGGGCAAGCGCCGCATTCAGTCATTGACGGCTTGTTCTCGCGTGATGCGGCGGCGGCGGCTGCGCGCTCGATGTTTTCGCAAGGCGACGCGCCGGATGCGATCTTTGTGGGCAATGACCATATGGCCTTTGCGGTGATGGAAGTGATTAAGGGCGAGTTGGGTCTGAGCATCCCCGATGATGTCTCGATCGTGGGCTATGATGACGTGGCGATGGCCGCCTGGCCCTCGTTTCAGCTGACGACGATGCGCCAACCCGCCAACCGGATGGTGGATGCGGTGGTCGAACAATTGCTGAGCCAAATCCAAGGCCGCGCCACGGGCCCGGTACAAATCGAAATAGACGGGCCGATGATCGTGCGCAAAAGCGCACGCGTGCCGAAAGGATGGAAGACATGAGAGGGTTCTCAAACGAATTCAAAGACTTGCCAGACTACATTCTGAAGATCACGCGCGAGATTTGGGAAGATCGCGGGTTGGCGACGCTCAATGAATATTACGCACCCGACCTGCCGATGCGCTTCCCGTCAGGGTTGGTCACGGGCAATCAGAATGTGATCAACGGCACGATGGCCACGCTGGCCGAGTTCCCCGACCGCGAGTTGATGGGCGAGGATGTGATCTGGTCGGGTGATGATAAGGAAGGGTTTCTCTCGTCCCACAGGCTTCTGACGACGGGCACGCATACCGGCCATGGCGCGTTTGGGCCGCCTACTGGGCGCAAGTTTCAGATCCGCGCGATTGCCGATTGCGCGGCCAAGGACAACCAGATTTACGACGAGTGGCTGATCCGCGACGCGGGCGGCATCGTGCGTCAGTTGGGGATGGACCCGCGCAGTTTCGCGCAAGACCAGATTGCGCGCGAAGGCGGGCCCGAGGCTTGCGTGAAGCCGTTTACGCCCGATCAAGATGTCGATGGCGGCTATCAGGGGCGCGGCAATGACAATGAATGGGGCGCGAAGCTCGCCGATATTTTGACGCGCATCATGGAGAAAGACTTCGCCGTGATCCCGGCAGAATATGACCGCGCCTGCCATATCCATCACGCGGGCGACCGTTCGGCGATTAGTCATGCGGGGGCGGATCAGCTTTGGTTGCCGCTGCGCTCTTCCTTCCCGTCGGCGAAGTTCCAGATCGATCATGTGATTGGCCGCGAAGATGCGATGATGAGCCCGCGCGCCGCGGTGCGCTGGTCGCTGCATGGTCGCCACGATGGGCACGGCGCTTTTGGCGCGCCTACGGGTGCTGAGGTCTATCTTATGGGCATGACCCATGCCGAGTTTGGCCCTTGGGGGCTGCGCCATGAATACACGCTTTATGATGAAATTGCGATTTGGAAACAGATCCTTATGCATAGCGGAGACCTCTGATGCGCGCCGCCCTCGCCCTTATAATCTGCGCCGCCTCGCCTGCTTTTGGCGAAGGGTTCGTCCAGACCGATCTGACGCAGATCACCGTCGATGCCGCCGCCTTTGCGCCCATAAAGGTCGAGCATAAATCTGAGCCCGCACGGCTGACGGTTGCTTGCACAAGTTGCGACGACACTGTCGCCGTTGATATCCAGCTTTCGAAATCCACCGATGGCACGGAAGGCCGCTTCCGCTCCGGCGAGACAACGGTTGAGAAGATGCGCGCGATCTGCCAATCGCGCAGCCCGACCTGTAAGCTGGACCGCGCCGATGTCGGGCCCGCGGTGGGATGGGTGACGCAATGGGAGTTTGCTGACAGCCCCGCATCAACGCTGGTGCTGTTTCGCGATGGCGACATGCTGAAAGCGAGCGTATTTGGCGCAAGCCGGGATCAGGTGAGCGGGCTGATGGACACGACCATCAAGACGCTCGTCCCGCAGATCGTAGGCGAGTGATGCGCGACGCATTCTACACAGCGCTATTTTCGGACGCCGTGCAAAAGCGGCAGGCCCGGATCGGGTCAGCGGATCACTACCGCGAAGTGATGAAAACGCCTGCCGCCTCTGGTCTGGGCGAAGATGAGCGGCAATTCCTCCACAGCCGGACAACGCTTTATATCGCCTCAATAGGCGCGTCGGGTTATCCCTATATCCAGCATCGCGGCGGGCCTGCGGGCTTTATTCATGTGCTTGACGACACCACGCTGGCGTTTGCGGATTATCGCGGCAATAAGCAATATATCTCCGCCGGCAATATAGACGAGACGCCACGTGTGTCGCTTTTCGCGATGGACTATCCCCGCCGTGCGCGCCTTAAACTTATCGGCGAGGCGCAGGTTCGTGATGCCGCGTCTGACCCCGAACTGGCCGCGCGCCTGTCGAAGGGCATGGAGAAATTCGCCGAACGGATTACCACCGTCAACATCACCGGCTTTGACTGGAACTGCCCGAAATATATCACCCAGCGCTTTGACGAAAACGAGATGGCCGCATTGATCGGTCCGCGCGTCACCGAGCTGACAGACCACATCGCACAGCTAGAAGCGCGCCTCACAGCGCTTGACCCGAATTGGAAGGACACCACATGACCCCGCAAGAGATGGAACACCGCATCGTGCGTTACGGCGAGCTGCAACCGTGCAAGACCGCGTTCATCGACGCGCATACGCCCGGCTCGGATCAGAAGGAAAACTTCACGATTATCGGTGGCGGCGTGTCTGAGAGCCCCGATCAGCATGTCCATATCGGCATTCCACATGGGTTCAATATTGGCGCGGCCGGTCAGCCTCCGAAATGCCGCAACTCTTTGCACAGTCACCGCACGGCGGAAGTGTTCTTCGTACTCAAAGGCCGCTGGCGCTTTTTCTGGGGGCGCTATGGCGATGCGGGCGAAGTGACGTTGGAGGAAGGTGATATTTTCAACATCCCCACCGGCATCTTTCGCGGGTTTGAAAATATCGGCACGGATTACGGGATGATCATGGCCATTCTGGGTGGCGATGATGCGGGTGGCGGTGTGATCTGGGCGCCTCAGGTCATCGAGGACGCGGCAGGTCACGGGTTGGTTCTGGGCGAGAATGGCAAGCTCTATGACACCGAGAAAGGTCAGTCCCTGCCCGCGGGCGTGGCGCCTATGCCGGTGCTGACCAATGAGGAGCTCAAAGCCTTCCCCGAGCCCACAACGGCCGATGTCGTCCCCAACTACGTGGCGCGCTACTATGATCTTTACGCGCTGGCCGATAAGTCACCTGCCAAGGTGATCGGCGAGAGCGGCAAATTGCGCGACCGTCCCGGCTTTGAGGTTGATTTCATCACCCGCGGCTCGGCCTCGGATCAAAAGCACAGCCATGATCTCCCGTCCGTTCTGATGCCGATGCGCGGCCATTGGCGCGTCGATTGGGACGGTGGCTCGACCGTTTTGGCGCCCGGTGACACAATGTCGATGCCCGAAAACATCGCCCATAGCGCGGTGCCGTCGATGACCGGGGAAGCCTCGCTTTATCATGTTGTGGGTACAGGTGATCCCGCCGGTCTGACGCAGGTGTTTTAAGGGGCGGCTTTCATCTGCGCGTAAAGCCGCACGAAGCGCCACCAAAGCAGCAGCGCGGCGAATGCCAACCCGATCACAAGGCCCAGCCAGATACCGACGCTGCCATAGCCATATGTGATGCCCAGCAGGTAGCTGGCGGGAAAGCCCATGACCCAATAGCTGAACGCCGCCATGATCATCGG
Source organism: uncultured Rhodobacterales bacterium (assembly GCA_964497775.1). Taxonomy (GTDB): domain Bacteria; phylum Pseudomonadota; class Alphaproteobacteria; order Rhodobacterales; family Rhodobacteraceae; genus Litoreibacter. The sequence continues at coordinate 4,250 of CAZCEW010000050.1, read as the reverse complement.
CACGCGCGTGTCCATCACGCCGCGCAACATCCCCAGCGCCATGACCTGACCCGCATCGACCAGTTGAAACAGACCCGCCACCGCCAAAAGCGTGACCCCGATGGCGATGATCTCGGCGCGGCTTTCGACATCAGGGGCCAGAAATCCGGTCATCAGCAATTCGGGCACGCCCAAAAACAGCGCGATGGTGATGGCCACGACGATCATGGAAAGCATCAATGCCGCAATGCCTCCGCGCCCTAAGCCCGCCACATCGCCGCGCCCCAGCGCCCTGCCCGCGCGCACGGTCGCCGCTTGTGACAGGCCGATATGGATCATAAATGTGGCCGAAGCGATTTGCAGCGCGATCGTGTGGGCGGCCAAAGGCAAGGTGCCGATCAGCCCCATCAGAAAGGCAGAGGCCGAGAACAAACCTGATTCCGCAAGATTGGTCAGCCCAATGGGCCAGCCCAGCCGAAACACTTGGCCAAGCGCGCCTGTGTCGACCCGCCATATCCTTTGAAACAGCGCATGCTCGCGCAGCCCACGCGTGCGCATGGCATAGATCATCAGCGCGGCGAGCGAGGCCAGATGCGTGATGACCGAAGCAATCGCCGCACCGCGCAGGCCCAATTCAGGCAGGCCCCAATTGCCGAAGATCAAAAGCCAGTTTAGCGCGGAATTGACGGCCACTCCGGCGAGCGTGATCCAGAGGACAATCTGGGTTCGCTCGAGGGCGGCCAGATAGCTTTTGAGCACCATGATCAACAGCGCAGGAAACAGCCCGAAGCCCGCGATGCGCAAATAGTCTTGCGCCAAATCAGACAGGACCGGGTCTTGGCCAGCGAGGCGTAAAAGGCTGCCCGACCAGATCATGACGGGCAGAAATACTGCCGCGAAGATGATCGACAACCACATCCCCATGCGGGTGATGCGGCGGATGTTTTGATCTTGATCCGAGGTGGCAGCCTCAGCGACCATCGGCATCACCGCAAAGGCAAAGCCGGACCCCATGATGAAGATCACGAACAGAAGCGACGTGGCGAGCCCGCTGGCGGCAAGCGGGTCGACCCCGTACCAGCCCAGCATGATTGTGTCGACGAGATGGACGGCAAATTGCGCCAGATGGCTGCCGACAAGCGGCAGGCCAAGGATCAGGATTGCGCGAATATGATGCGGGTAGCTCATCGTTCAAGCGTTAGGCCGCGCGGGGGGACGGAGCAAGCCCACGCGCGCAATTCTCTGAACAGATGCGCGCAAAGAAAAAGGGCGCCCAACCGAGCGCCCTCTTCCGAAATTGATACCTCTGCGAGAGAGGCGTCTATCGCTTACTTACGGCGACGCAGAACGGTCAGACCGCCCAGACCAGCCAGCATGAAGCCGATGGATGCTGGCAGTGGGATCGGAGCCACGCCTGCTGTCGCATCGTCGATGCCGAAGCCGTCATTTGTGCGTTGGTTGTTCGGGTCAAGGTTTTCAAAGACCAGCGAAGCGCTCGAGACGCGGCTGTCGAAGGAAACGATAACGAACTCAACCGAAGCGTTGATTGCGTTTGCGAAGACTTCAGTCACACCACCAGCGGAGATGTTCAGTGTCGCGCCGCGGTCAGCCGCGTCGGAAACTGTGAAACCAACCGAGTTGAACAGGCTGCCAGTGTCGACGTCCCATGCGATGCCGAATGTGTCGTTGCTGTCCAGCCACTGCGAGCCGCCAACTGTTGTGTTCGAGCGACCGCCAGCTGTGCCGTCAAATGCTTTGACTGCAACGTCTGTGCCTGAGCCAACAACTGTCGAACCGGAGCCAACGCCGCCGATTGTCGCGAAATCGCCAACAGCTGTGTTCACGCCGCCAACATATTCCTGATAGCCGAAGCTTTCGAAGTCTTCGACAACAGCGCCGCTGAGCGATGCAACATACGCATCATAAGCAGCCTGTGTGAAAGTCTGTACTGTGATCGATGCAGCAGAAGCTGCGCCTGCAGTCACGCCAAAAGCGAGAGTTGCAGCTGTAAGTGTTTTACCCAACATGTAATATCTCCAAGGTACTCTTAAGTTTACGTCCGAATGATTTCCTACCAACCATAAAAACGTCTCGCAACAGGTATTTAACGAAAAACTGTCAAAATTGGGGCGGGTGGTTTCTTTGTACCCCAAATCATGGTTAATCCGATGCAAAACCTCTGATTATGCTTAACAATTGGGCGGTTTATGTATCCCAAATGCTGCAAATGCGAGAAATTGTTTCCCTAAGGTGAACCCAGCGCCGCATTCCGCCTGTCTTTGTGCCGCTTTTCCGCCTTGATTCCCCGCGCGCGGCCCGGCCTGCGCTCTCTTCCCCCTGCGCGCAGGGTCTGTCATAGTGGCGCCCAAGCAAAAACAACAAGAGCAGCTAGCGCCATGGCCGACCTTCTCGCCTCTAATTCATCTGATGCCTATGACGCCTCCTCGATCGAGGTTCTGGAGGATATGGAGCATGTTCGCCTGCGCCCCGGCATGTATATCGGCGGCAAGGATGACCGCGCGCTGCATCACATGGTGGCCGAGATCATCGACAATTCGATGGATGAGGCCGTGGCAGGCCACGCCACTTGGATCGAGATTGAGCTGCACGACAATGGCCATGTCTCTGTGCGCGACAATGGGCGCGGTATTCCGACGGGCCCGCATCCGAAAGATCCGAAGAAGTCCGCTTTGGAAATCATCTTTTGTACGCTCAACGCAGGCGGCAAGTTCTCGGGCGACAGCTACGAGACCTCGGGCGGGCTGCACGGCGTCGGATCGTCGGTGGTCAACGCGCTGTCCGATCACCTGCGCGTCGAAGTGGCCCGCAACAAAGAACTGTTCGCGATGGAATTTTCGCGCGGCATCCCGCAAGGCAAGCTGGAGAAAATCGGCGCGGCCCCTAATCGGCGCGGCACCGCCGTCACCTTCCACCCCGACGCAGACATCTTCGGATCGCTGAAACTGAAACCCGCCCGCCTGTTCGCAATGGCGCGATCCAAAGCCTACCTGTTCTCGGGCGTGAAAATCCGCTGGAAGACCGCCATTGAAGACGGCGACACCCCGAAAGAGGCCGAATTCCACTTCCCCGGCGGGCTGTCGGATTACCTGTCGGAAACGCTCGAAGGCGCCACCACCTATTCCGACGCGCCTTTCGCAGGATCCGTCAGTTTCGAGAAGTTCAAAGCGCCCGGCAAAGTCGAATGGGCAATCAACTGGACGCCGTCGCGCGACGGGTTCATCCAAAGCTACTGTAACACCGTGCCGACGCCCGAGGGCGGCACGCACGAAAGCGGTTTTTGGGCCGCGATCCTCAAAGGCATCAAGGCGTATGGCGAATTGGTCGGCAACAAAAAGGCCACCACCATCACCCGCGAAGATCTGACCACGGGTGCAGGCGCGTTGGTGTCATGCTTCATCCGAGAGCCGGAATTTGTGGGCCAGACCAAAGATCGCTTGGCCACCGTCGAGGCGCAACGCATGGTCGAGAACTCCGTGCGCGACCATTTCGACAACTGGCTGGCCGCTGACACCAAATCCGCAGGCGCGATCTTGGACTTTCTGGTCTTGCGCGCCGAGGAACGCTTGCGCCGCCGCCAAGAAAAAGAGACCGCGCGCAAATCGGCCACCAAGAAGCTGCGCCTGCCCGGCAAACTGACCGATTGCACATCGAAATCGCGCGAAGGCACAGAGCTGTTCATCGTCGAGGGGGACTCAGCGGGCGGCTCCGCCAAAGGCGCGCGCAACCGCGAGACCCAAGCGCTACTGCCGCTAAAAGGCAAAATCCTCAACGTTTTGGGCGCGGCCTCGGGCAAGCTAACGTCGAACGCCGAAATCTCGGACCTGTGCGAAGCGTTAGGCTGCGGCATGGGCACGCGCTTCAATGTCGACGATCTGCGCTACGAGAAGATCATCATCATGACCGACGCCGATGTCGACGGCGCCCATATCGCGGCCCTTTTGATGACCTTCTTCTTCGTCCAAATGCGCCCGCTGATCGACGGAGGCCACCTCTACCTCGCCTGCCCGCCTCTGTATCGCCTGACCCAAGGTGCGAACCGACTTTACGTGGCCGATGATGCGGCGAAAGACGAAGCGATGGAGGCAGGCTTAGGCGGCAAAGGCAAAATCGACGTGCAGCGCTTTAAGGGTCTGGGCGAGATGGACGCGAAGGACCTCAAAGAGACCACGATGAACCCGAAGACCCGCACGCTGATCCGCGTGACAATCGACGAGGACACGCCGGGAGAAACAGGCGATCTGGTCGAGCGG
>CAZCEW010000049.1:0-17915 GCA_964497775.1 uncultured Rhodobacterales bacterium | reverse complement strand
CCGATCTCCATCAGTTTGGCGTCACGGAACAGGCGGGCTACGGGGGCGTCGGCCATGAAGCCTGCGCCACCCATCGCTTGGACGGCTTGGTGGGCTTGGACCATGGCTTGCTCGGAGGCGTAAAGGACGCAGGCGGCGGCGTCTTGTCTGGTGACTTGGCCGCGGTCGCAAGCTTGCGCGACAGCGTAGACATAGGCGCGTGCGGTGTTCATCGCCGTATACATATCGGCGATTTTGCCTTGCATCAGTTGGAAATTGCCAATCGGCTGGCCGAACTGCCTGCGCTCCGACAAGTAGGGCATGACCTCGTCCAAGCACGCGGCCATGATGCCCGTGCCGATGCCTGAGAGCACGACGCGCTCGTAGTCCAGACCGCTCATCAGTACGGCGCTGCCTCGATTTTCCTCGCCCAAGATGTTGTCAAAGGGGACTTCTACATCGTCAAAAATCAGCTCCGCCGTGTTCGAGCCGCGCATGCCCAGCTTGTCGAAATGCGCACTGGTCGAAAAGCCCTTCATGTCCTTGTCGATTAAAAACGCAGTTATGCCTTTTGATCCCGCATCGGGGTCGGTTTTGGCGTAAACCACCAGCGTCGTGGCATCCGGCCCATTGGTGATCCAGTATTTCGTGCCGCTTAAGCGGAAGTGATCATTGCGTTTTTCGGCTCTGAGCGACATGGACACGACGTCTGAGCCCGCACCGGCTTCCGACATGGCCAAAGCGCCGACATGTTCGCCCGTAATCAGCTTGGGCAAGTATCTGGCCTTTTGATCCTGCGTCCCGTTCAGCTTGATCTGATTGACGCACAGGTTGCTGTGCGCACCGTAAGACAGCGACACGGAGGCCGACGCGCGCGCGACCTCTTCCACCGCGATGACATGGGCCAGATAGGACATGCCCGCGCCGCCAAATTCTTCATCCACCGTGATGCCCAGAAGACCCAGATCGCCCATCTCCCGCCATAACTCGGACGGGAAGGCGTTAGAGGCGTCAATCTCAGCCGCCATGGGCTTCAAACGCTCCTGCGCCCAGCGATGCACCATGTCGCGCAAGGCGGTGACATCTTCGCCCAAATCGAAACTCATTGAGGCATTGAACATCGGCAGGCTCCATTAATTGAACGTATGTTCATTTATAAGCAATTTCTTACCACTCGTCCAGCTTTTTGCTTGCGCTACATGTGGATAACATAGAAATTTACCTCATTAACATCTGGGACTTAGTTTTACACCATGATCTATCTTGCCTTTTATAGGGGAGAGGGTCGGTTTTTAAGCGATACGCTCGTTCAGTGGGTCACCCGCTCCGAGTTTTCGCATTGTGAATTGTTTGCAAGTGATGAACCGCCGCTGCCCGGTCAAACTCACCAATGTGTCACTGCTGTCGGAAAAGACGGAGGTGTGCGCATAAAAGACGTAACATTCAGGTCGGGGGGGTATGAATTTATCCCCATCCCTTGGGCGCCGCATGACACGCTGGAGCGCGCGCTGTCTCTTATGGGGTCGGGCTATGATTACTGGGGGCTGTTGATGACCCAGTTTATCAACTTACGCCGCCATGCGCCTGACAAATGGTTCTGCTCCAAGCTCTGCGCCTTCGCGCTGGGGCTCGATGAGGCGCAGACCTATGCGCCGGGCGATCTAAAGCGCGTCGTTGAAGAACATAACCGCGTCTACAAACTGGCGCAGCTCAGCGCAGGTCAAGCGGGCGTGCATGGGTTCACGGGCGCCCGCGCCCTGCCCTCACCCGGTGGCGGCTTGGCTGTCGGACAGCCTGCGAGCCTCGTCGGCGATGATACGCGCGAGCGTGGCGCAATCTTCGGTCGTGAAGGTCAATGGCAGGCGCATGTCCAAAAGGCCCGCCAATATCCCGTCCGTGCGCGTCAAGCGTTGCGGCCGCGCATAGCGCCAGCTGTCATAGCGCGAGGTGAAAGCACGGGGCTCGGGCGCGCCGAACCATTTCAGCTCAACGCCGCGGGCGGCACATCTAGCGGTGAAATCGTCAATTTCCCCCGCGCTGGCATGAGGCAGACGAAACTGGAAAGATGAGCCGACAAACCGCCCGGCCGGGTCCCGGTCTATCAAGCTAAGGCCGGGCGTGTTGCGAAGGCCGTCTTCCATTACTGAATAGCGCGCGTTCCAAGCCTCGACTTGGGCATCCAGTGCGCGCAATTGCGGGCGCAAAATGGCCGCGCGCAGATTGTCCATGCGGCCAGAGACATTGGGCGTGTCATATTTGATCTGCGCGAAAGCCTCTACCGGCGGGGCTGCTTTATGGCGCTCAAACAGCATGTAAGACCCCGACAGCATGATCGCGCGGGCCATGATCTCTGCGTCATCAGAGATCAGAAAGCCACCTTCGCCGGAATTGACGTGCTTATAGGTCTGACACGAATAGCACCCGATCACGCCATGCCGACCCGACGGCGTGCCGCGCCATGTGGCGCCCATCGTATGCGCGCAATCCTCGATCACCTGTACGCCTGCCGCATCGCAAATCGCCATCAGCGCGTCCATATCCGAGAGATGCCCGCGCATATGGCTCAGCATCAGGACCTTTGATTTCGAACTTGCGATCTTGGCCTGCAAATCTTCTAAATCAATCGTCAGATTCTCTGTGGTCTCAACAAAGACAGGCTCCGCCCCGACACTGGCGATGGAGCCCGGAACAGGGGCCAAAGTGAAGCCATTCGACAGCACCTTATCGCCCGGTTTGACCTGAAGCGCGCGCAAAGCCGCCCCCATCGCGTAACCGCCCGAGGCCACGGCAAGCGCGTATTTCGCACCGGTATAGTCAGCAAATTCCTGTTCCAGCAGCGCCGTCTCGCTCTCTTCGCCTTCGGCCACATTGTAGCGGTGCAAACGGCCACCCCGCATCACGGCAACCGCCGCCTCGATGCCGTCCTCGGGGATCGGCTCTTGCTGGGTAAAACTGCCAGTGAAAGTCTCGGACATAAGATGGCTCCGCGTCTAGATTTGCCGTGAATGGTGAAGCGGCACCGCGCAGAGGTCAACGCGCGGCGATGTCGCAAACAGGCGGTATTTGAAAATCCGGCGGCGACATTTTGGGAATATGAAAGATCACCCGCCCGCTGACCCGCTCGATTATCTCTTGGACTTTCGCCTGAGCGATGCGCCGGACTATGTCGCGGCCCATGCCCGGCTGTTGGTGCTGGACCTGTTGGGCGTCGGCGCAGGCGGGTCGCGCACGAAACTGGCGGGTATCATTTGCGATCATGCGGCGGAGGAATTTGGCGGCGTGCAGGCGCTTTTATTTTCCGACCGGACCGCCAGCGCATCGGGCTCAGCAATGGCCGCGGGCATGATGATCGACAGTCTCGACGGCCATGACGGCTATAACCCCGCCAAAGGCCATGTCGGCTGCGCTTTGATTGCTGGCATCTTGGCCTTAGCGCCGGAAGATTGCTCGGGCAAGACGTTCCTGGAGGCGGTCATTCTGGGCTACGAGCTCGGCTCCCGCCTGTCGCTGTCATTGCATGGCACGGTGCCCGACTATCACACCTCGGGCGCTTGGATGGCGGTCTGCGTCGCAGGGATTGGCGCAAGGCTGCAAGGGCTCAGCCGTGATCAAGCTGCGCATGCGATGGGGATCGCCGAATATCACGGGCCCCGCTCTCAGATGATGCGCTGCATTGATACGCCGACCATGGTCAAAGACGGCTCCGGCTGGGGCGCTATGGCGGGGGTTTCGGCGGTGAAACTGGCGGCCAAAGGCTTCACGGGTGCGCCCGCAATCACACTAAGCGGGCCTGAGGCTGCGCCCTATTTTGCTGATTTGGGCGCGCGCTGGCTAACCTGCGAGCAGTATATCAAGCCCTACCCCGTCTGCCGCTGGGCCCATGCGCCGGTAGAGGCCGCATTAGAGCTGATGCGGGCGCATGATCTCAGCGCGCGCGATGTGACCCGCATCGAAGTCGAGAGCTTTCACGAGGCCACACGCCTCGCCGTCAACGACCCGAAAACCACCGAAGAAGCGCAATATTCGACCTCTTACCCAGTCGCCATTGCCATCGTGCGCGGAGGCATAGCAGCCGAAGATCTCAGCGAAGACGCCCTACAAGACCCGGAAATCTTGCGCCTGTCGGAGGCAATGACGATGTCAGAGCATGATAACGCCAATGCCGCCTTCCCCGAAACTCGTCTGGCCCGTGTGCGGCTGCATCTGTCAGATGGGCGCGAAATGCAAAGCGAATGGACACAGCCCAAATGGGACGCCGATGCTCCGCCCACCGCGCAGGAATTTCGCGAGAAATTTGACGGTTTGGCCGTGCCTGTTTTGGGCGCACACCGCGCTGGCGCAATCGCGGATGTCATCGCGCAGATGCCCAAGCGGCCCTTGAGCGACTTGCGAAAACTGGTCTACGGCGCGCCTTAGCCGATGAATTTCTCCACCATCGCGGGCAGATCGTCGAAGTGATCAAGTAGCGCCTCAGGCGCCAAATCCGCCACCGCGCGCCCGTCCGGGCTGAAGGTGACCAAAATGCTCGGCACGCCCGCGGCCTTGGATGTATTTCGGTCCGTCGCCGTGTCACCCACTAAAAGCGACGTGCTGACCTCGCCGCCTGCATCTGTGACGGATTTGATATAAGCTGCCGGATCAGGCTTGCGCGTGGGCAGGCTGTCACCACCAATCAGGCTGTCAAACGGCGCGCGAAAATCGATCTCGCCCAGTAATTGCTCTGCCAGTTTAATCGGTTTATTTGTACATATTCCAACGCGGTAGCCTGCACTCTTCAAGTTATCTACCGCCTCACGCGCGCCATCGTAAAGCACTGTGTGCTCGGAAATCGCGCGGCTGTACGCCTCGATCAACACAGGATATCCGGCGGTGATATCGTCGTCTGTGTAGCTCAGACCCAGCCGCTCATAGCCCTTAATCAGCATCGCGCGCCCGCCTTTGACGGCGGTGGCGGCGTCCTGGGCCACGTTAAGGACGTCCAAATGCCCCATTTGAGCGAAACAAACGTTGGCCGCTGCCAACAAATCGCCACTTGTATCGGCCAATGTCCCGTCGAGATCGAAGATAACCGTGCGCATCTGGCCCCTTTTTGCCACTTGTAACGCGGCGAAATGTGAAGTGACGGCCGCGCCCTTGCGTGGCTGTGCGATGTGGATAGAACGTCGCTAAAGAGAAGTGAAGCGAGTGTTATGCAAACTGCGTTAATCATTCTGGCCGCAGGTCAGGGCAGCCGGATGAATTCGGACCTGCCCAAAGTTCTGCACCAAATCGGCGGCGCGCCATTGGTCGCGCATGCGCTGCGCGCGGGCGAGACGCTCGACCCTGCGCGCGTTGTTGTGGTCACAGGCCATGGCGCCGACGCCGTTGAGGCCGCGATTGCGAGCATTGACGAAGACATCACTTGCGTGCGCCAGTCCGAGCAGAGCGGCACCGCTCATGCGGTCGACCAAGCCCGCGCGGCACTGACAGGCTTTGAGGGCGATGCGGTTATTTTATACGGCGACACGCCGTTTGTGTCGGGCGAGACTCTGGCGCGCATGGCCAAGGCCCGCGCCGCAGGTGCCGATGTTGTGGTCTTGGGCTTTGAAGCCGCAGACCCGGGCCGCTACGGGCGTTTGATCACCAAAGGCGACGCGCTGGAGCGGATCGTGGAGGCGAAAGATGCCACCGCCGATGAGCTCGCCGTGACACTTTGCAATTCAGGCGTGATCTCGTGTTCGTCGAAAGCTCTGTTTGAGCTGATCGCGAAAGTCGGCAATGACAATGCTTCCGGCGAATATTACCTCACGGACATTATCGGTCTGGCCCGCGAGGCAGGGCTCAGCGCGCAAGTTGTAACCTGTGACGAGGCAGAGACTTTGGGCATCAACACGCGGGCCGAGCTCGCAGCAGCAGAGGCCGCGTTTCAGGCGCGCGCACGGGGGCAGGCTTTGGAGGACGGCGTCAGCTTGGCCGAGCCCGAGACCACTTATTTTGCCTATGACACAGTGATTGGCCGCGATGCGCGTATCGGCCCGCATGTGGTCTTCGGCCCCGGTGTGACGGTTGAATCGGGCGCCGAAATTCGCGCCTTTTGTCATCTCGAAGGCTGCCATGTTGCGCAAAAAGCAATCGTCGGCCCATTCGCACGCCTGCGCCCCGGCGCAGAGCTGTCAGAGGCCGCGCGGGTTGGCAATTTTGTAGAAATCAAAAACGCGGTGCTGGATGAAGGCGCCAAGGTAAACCACCTGTCCTATATTGGCGACGCGCATGTGGGCGCTGCGGCCAATGTCGGGGCGGGCACGATCACTTGCAATTATGACGGCGTATTCAAACACCGCTCCGAGATCGGCGCGCGGGCCTCGATTGGCTCGAACACCTTGCTCGTCGCCCCCGTGTCTGTTGGCGCAGAAGCGATGACAGGCTCGGGCACTGTGGTCACCAAAGACGTCCCCGATGGCGCTTTGGCAATCGGTCGGGCGCGGCAGGAAAACAAGCCGGGATTTGCGCGGAAGTTCATGGAAATGCTGCGCGCCAAGAAATTGAAGAAAGGTTCCTAAATGTGTGGAATTGTTGGAGTTTTGGGCAAGAACGAAGTTGCGCCCATCATTGTGGAAGCTTTGAAACGGCTCGAATATCGCGGCTATGACAGCGCTGGTATTGCGACCGTCAATGACGGCGCGCTGGATCGCCGTCGCGCGGTTGGTAAGCTGATTAATCTGTCCGATGTGCTGGTCCATGACCCGCTTCCGGGCAAATCAGGCATCGGACATACCCGCTGGGCCACGCATGGCGCGCCGAGCGAATTGAACGCGCACCCTCATCAATCGGGCCCTGTCGCGGTCGTCCATAACGGCATTATCGAAAATTTCCGCGAGCTGCGTGAAGAGCTGGCAGAGCACGGGTTAAAGCCTTCGACCGAGACCGATACCGAGACCGTAGCGCTCTTGACGCGTCATTTCCTCGATCAAGGCCAATCCCCTGAGGAGGCCGTCACCAGCACGCTGGCCAAGCTGGAAGGCGCGTTCGCGCTGTGTTTCCTGTTTCACGGCCAAGAGGATCTGATGATCGCCGCGCGCAAGGGCTCACCCCTCGCAATCGGGCATGGCGATGGCGAGATGTTTGTGGGCTCTGACGCGATTGCGCTGGCGCCGATGACCAATAAAGTCACCTATCTCGAAGAAGGCGACCGCGCCGTTCTGACCCGTGAGGGCGTCACGATTTATAACGAGGCAGGCCGCCGCGCCAACCGCAAGATGAAGAAGATCTCGCTCGATGCGACGCAGATCGAAAAAGGCGGCCACAAGCATTTCATGGCGAAAGAAATCGCCGAGCAGCCGACGGTTCTGGCCGGCGCAATCGAGGCCTATAGCAGCGAGGGCGAGATCACTTTGCCCAGCGGCTCAATTGATTTCACCAAATGCGACCGGATCATTATGGTCGCCTGCGGCACGGCCTTTATTGCCTGCCAGACGGCGAAATACTGGTTCGAACAGATCGCGGGGCTTCCTGTCGAGGTCGATATCGCGTCGGAATTCCGCTACCGCCAACCGCCGATTTCAGACAAATCCTACGCGCTGTTTGTCTCCCAATCCGGCGAGACGGCAGATACGCTGGCCGCCTTGCGCTACGCCAAGGAACGCGCCGCGAAAATCCTGTCGGTTGTGAATGTCCCTGAAAGCTCGATTGCGCGCGAAAGTGATCTGGCCTTGCCGATTTTGGCAGGCGTCGAAGTTGGCGTAGCCTCGACCAAGGCCTTTACCTGCCAGCTGACGGTTTTGGCCGCCCTCGCTTTGAAAGCCGCCCAACAGCGCGGACATCTCAGCGGGAAAGACCTCGCCAAACGCATCGACGATCTGCGCAACCTGCCGGGCCTTCTCAATCAGGCAATTGCGCTTGAACCATCGATCAAATCTGTCGCGCGCAAAGTCGCAACGGCGCAAGATGTGCTGTTCTTGGGCCGTGGCCCAATGTATCCGCTGGCGATGGAAGGTGCGCTGAAACTAAAGGAAATCAGCTACATACACGCCGAGGGCTATGCCTCGGGCGAGCTGAAACATGGGCCAATTGCGCTGATCGACAAGAAAGTGCCCGTGGTGATCATGGCGCCCACGGATGATCTGTTCGACAAGACGATCTCCAACATGCAAGAAGTCATGGCGCGTGGCGGCAAGGTGGTTTTGATCACCGATGCCAAAGGCGCGGAAGTCGCCTCGGACGGCGTGTGGCAGACCATTGTGATGCCCACGATTGATCCGTTTCTGGCCCCCATTCTTTATGCCGTGCCTGCGCAATTGCTGAGCTATCACGCCGCTGTCGCCAAAGGCACCGATGTCGATCAGCCGCGCAATCTGGCCAAATCGGTGACGGTGGAGTGACCCCCGACGCCGCCTTGGCCGAGCTAGAGCGCCAAGCCAATCCGATCAAAGCGGCGGAGATGGCGTCTTATCACAAGGTAGATCGGCGCTATTTGGGCATCGCCAATCCGGTGCTCGACAAGCTCGCCAAAACATGGCGCGGCGAAGACTTGGACGACCGCGTGGCTCTGGCCGCAGGCCTTTGGGACAGCAATATCCACGAGGCCCGTGTGGCAGCCTCGAAACTTCTCACGCAAGCCCGTCTGCGCCCCGATGACGGCGCCGCTTGGGCATTGATCGCGTCTTGGGCGCCTGATTTTGACGCATGGGCGATTGCCGATCACGCCTGTATGGCGGGTCAAAAACGCCTCGTCTGGCAGCCCTCGCGCATCGATGAGGTCGAGGCTTGGACCACCTCAGATCACATGTGGACGCGCCGCGCCGCCTTAGTCATCACCCTGCCTTGGACCAAGCAAAACCATCCCAAACCTGAAGAGCTCGCCACCCGCGACCGCGTCTTGGGATGGGCTGCGGGCTATGTCGAGGATCAAGACTGGTTCATTCAAAAAGCCATCGCTTGGTGGCTGCGCGAACTCTCAAAACATGACGCCCCGCGCGTGATCGACTTTCTGGCCGCCCATGGCGCTCAGATGAAGCCGTTTGCGGCAAAAGAGGCTGCGCGAAAGCTAGCCTGAGAACACATCCAGCGTCGCTAAATCCGTCAACCCGATGCCCAGCGCCCGCATCGCCGACAGAGAAATCTGACTGCCCGCAGAGGCCTCGCCATCCAAAGGCAACAGCTTCACATTGACCGACGCACCGCTCGCGGTTTGCACACGGCCCGCTGTCTCGGACGTCACAAGCGGTGTTTTCAACCAAAACCCGGCCTCGCCCGGATCGCCTAGTGAGGCCACGGTTTGGCCCAAAGACGCGCCGCCCGTGCTGGTATCACGCGCCGCTGTGCGTTCCGCCGCTGTGGTGGTGTCCAAACTTGCCGCCGTTTGCCCGCTCGCGCCCGGATCAGCGGTCTGCGTGTCAGGGCGCGGGATCGATTGACCTTGCTCGGGGATCGAGCTGCTGCCCGCCCCGCTAAACGGACCAGATGCGCCACTAAAGGGGCCCGATGCGCCGCTAAAAGGCCCCGACATACCGCCGAGATTGATATTGCCGCACGCGGCGATGGAGGCGCAAAGGCCAAGCGTGATAAGATGTTTCATGGCTCCGATGCTAGCGCCAAATTTGCCCGCTCACAACTGCGACATCACCGCTTGTGGCACCCTTTCGCGCACAGTAGTCTGCCCCTCATGACCGCGCCCCTTATCGATCCGTTTCAACGTGCCATCACCTATCTGCGCCTGTCGGTGACGGATCGCTGCGATTTTCGCTGCGTCTATTGCATGTCCGAGAATATGACTTTCCTGCCCAAGCGCGATCTGCTCAGCTTGGAAGAACTCGACCGGCTCTGCTCAACCTTCATTCGTCTCGGCGTCGAAAAGCTGCGCATCACCGGCGGCGAGCCTCTGGTCCGCCGCGAGATCATGACGTTTTTCAACGCGATGGGCCGTCATCTGGAAGCGGGCACGCTGAAGGAATTAACGCTGACGACCAATGGCTCTCAGCTGGAGAAATTCGCGGGCGATCTTTACGCGGCCGGTGTGCGGCGGGTGAATATCTCTCTCGACACGCTCGATGAGACGAAGTTCGCCGAAATCACCCGCTGGGGCCGCCTGCCGCAGGTTTTGCGCGGGGTCGATGCAGCACTCAGCGCAGGGCTAAAGGTCAAAATCAACGCCGTAGCGCTGAAAGATTTCAACGAAGACGAGCTGTTTGACATGGCCGCATGGTGCGCCGAGCGCGAAATGGATCTGACCTTTATCGAGGTCATGCCCATGGGCGATATCGGCAATGAAAACCGCATCGGCCAGTTCTGGTCACTGGATGATCTGCAAGCGCGACTGGCCGAGCAATTCACCATCACGCCCCTGCCAGACCGCACCGGCGGCCCCGCGCGCTATATCCGGCTTGATGAAACCGGTCAGCGCATCGGCCTGATCACGCCGCTCAGCCATAATTTCTGCGAAAGCTGCAACCGCGTCCGCGTGACCTGCACGGGCGAGATTTACACCTGCCTCGGCCAAGAGGGCAAATCAGACCTGCGCGCGCCTTTGCGCGCATCAGAAGCAGACGGCCCCTTAGAAGAGGCCATCCGCGCAGCCATTGGGCTTAAACCCAAAGGCCACGATTTTGACTATTCCCGTCAGGAACTCGGCGGTCAGATGAGTAGGCATATGAGCCATACGGGCGGCTAGTTGCGTAAGTTTAAAGGCTTCTTGATGAAAGTCAGCGCGCCAACCGCTGCTCCACAATCTCAGCCCACCACGAACATCCCACCGGGATAATCTCGTCGTTGAAATTGTATTTCGGGTGATGGACCGAGGCCGTATCGCCATTGCCCACCAAAATATACGCGCCGGGACGCTCTTCCAGCATAAAGGCAAAATCCTCGCCGCCCATCACCAAAGGCGCATCCGCACAATCGCCCGCAACAGAGGTCGCGACTTGGGCTGCAAATTCCGTCTGCTCCTCATGATTAACCATGACCGGATAGCCCTTCGTGTAAGTCGTCTCGGCACTGCCGCCAAAGGTTGCCGCCACGCCCGCCACGATCTCAGGCAGACGTTTTTGCGCCAACTCGCGCATCTCTTCATCCAGCGTGCGCACAGTGCCCAAAAGGCTGACCCGCTCGGGGATCACGTTAAACGCAGTGCTCGCCGTCTGAAACGAGGTCACCGAGACCACGATATTCTTGACCGGGTCGGCATTGCGCGACACAAGCGTCTGTAAAGCCACCACCATATGAGAGGCCATAACGGTCGTATCCACCGTCTCTTGCGGCTTGGCCGCATGCCCGCCCCGGCCCGTCACCTCGATTGCAAATGTATCCGTCGCTGCAAAAAACGCGCCCGGTCTGATCGCAAAACTGCCCGACGGATGGCCCGGCCAATTATGCATGCCGTAAACCTCGTCAATCGACCACCGCTCCATCATGCCGTCATCGCACATCACTTTGCCGCCGCCGCCGCCTTCCTCGGCAGGTTGGAAAATCACCACCACCGTGCCGTCGAAATTGCGCGTCTCTGCCAGATATTTGGCAGCGCCCAGTAGCATCGCCGTATGCCCGTCATGGCCACACGCATGCATCGCGCCGGGCGTCTTGGAGGCATAATCCAGCCCGGTATCTTCCAGTATCGGCAGCGCATCCATATCTGCGCGCAGCCCGATCGTTTTGCCAGAATTATCCGCGCGACCTTTGATTACGCCCACAACGCCCGTGCGCCCGATGCCCTCGGTCACCTCATCACACCCAAATTCACGCAATTTCTCCGCCACAAGCGCCGAGGTGCGATGCGTCTCGAACAAAATTTCGGGATGGGCGTGAATGTCACGGCGCCATTCGGTGATCTCAGGCAATAGCTCTGCAAAGCGGTTCTTAACGGGCATGGAAGGCGTCCTTTTGTGACAAACTCAACGCCAGTTTGAGCCCGCCCGCGCGCTCATGTAAAGCGCCTTGCGCAGGCCCGCCCGCGCCAACTCTCTCTCTGACCCAAAAATATCCCCGCCGGAGGCTCCCACGGCAACCAACCCGCGCCTACTTCTCGACTGATTGGCGGATACGGCGCACGGCAAACCAGACCAGCAAAATCACCAAAGGCGTGACAATGGCGCCCATGATCAGCTTTGACACGCCAATCCCCTCGCCCAAAGGCGCCAAGACATAAAGCGCAAGATTGACGGCGTAATAGCTGATAGCCACGACCGAAAGCCCCTCGACAGTGCGTTGCAGACGCAATTGCACATCGGCGCGTTTGTCCATGCTCTCCAGAAGAGACTGATTTTGCGCCGAGCGTTCCACATCAACTCGCGTGCGCAGCAGATCGCCTGCGCGAATGGCGCGCTCGGCCATGGTTTTCAGGCGGCTCTCGGTTGATTTGGCCGTGCGCATCGCAGGATCAAAGCGGCGCATCATGAATTCTGAAAAAGTCTGACGACCCAAGAACCGCTGCTCGCGCATGATCTTGATGCGTTGATTGACCAAAGCCTCATAGGCGCCCGTCGCGCCGAACCGAAAGGCCGATTGCGCCAGCATATTCTCCAACTCCGCCGAGACACTGAGCAAGCTGTCGAGCGTTTCATCGGCGCGGTGCACCTCTCCGCGCAGGCCAGAGATCAGCTGCGTCAGTTCCACATCCAACTCCCCCATCCGCGCGCCCATATCCCGCGCACGCGACAGGCCCAACATCGACATGGTTTTATAGGTCTCGATCTCGCAAAGCCTTTGCACGATCCGCCCGATCCGGCGCGGCCCGGTTTCCTTACGCGCAAACACCGCAAATCGCATATGACCCGACGTATCAATCCGAAAATCGCCGCCCACAACGGCGGTGCCTTCCAGCACATAGCTTGCGGCCAGGCTTTCAGGCACGAACCATTGATGCAGTTTCTTGGCGATGGCGTCTTCTTCATGCTCCAGCTCGATGCGAATAATTGCCGAGGTCATGCGTTGGCCGGGCGCGCGATCAAGCCAATCGCTGGGAAACAGATCAAATGTCGCGGGATCAAAGGGGCGGTCTTCCAACCTGTCCGAGAACAACGTGTAAGTGACAAACTCGGTATGCTGTTCCCATTTCAGCTTATGACGGCCCAACTCGCCAAACCAATGCGTCGCACCGGGTTGTGGATGCGGCGCACCGAACCGGTCCAGCAGATCCGTCAGATGCGCCAAGTCCAGCGCGCGGTCACGGCCCACAGCATTCTCGCCGCGCTTAATCGCCAGATAAAGCGCCGTCGAGTTCGCAGCGACGGACGGAAAAGGGCGTGCGTGCAACTCATTGGCGAGCGCGTAACGCTTGGGGTGGTCTTCAAACTGGCTCATTACCTTGATCCTTTGCTTGCCCGCACCATAGGGGCAAATCTGCAAAGGTAAAATAAATTCTCAACAAAATCCGTGACTTAACGGCACACAACTGTATGCCGTTGCTCAAAAGTCAGCGCGCAGGGTGTTGAGATCATATGCACAAGGGCGCCAGCCTCCCACCTGACGCCCTTGCCCTCGTGACCTGCACGAGCAAGCCGTGAGCCGGGCGCGCTGGCTTTCGGGGTGAATGACCTGCGCGCTTGTCACACGGCTTATGAGGGTCGACATAGCGCGCACGGCCAGAAATTCCACTTTCACCCGCTCTATAGGGGGTCGGCCGCCCGAGTGTCGCATGCTTGCGACAATAGCCCCGTTTCACGCGCGCACCTCTTGCCAATCCCCCCTGCGCGCCGCAAATTCGCAGGCAAAAATAAGAAAAACCAAACGGGGTAAATCATGGGCAAGATCAGCGCCAAGGGCGACAGTTACTACGGCAATGTCGCGGCGAATTATCAAATCAGACGGGCCAAACAAAGCTGGTGGCAGGTTGAGCAGACCGAGATGAAGGGCCTATTGCACGCGCTTCCCAAAGGCCTGAGCGTGCTAGATGTGCCCTTCGGCACGGGCCGTTTCGCGCCGCTTTATATGCGCCGCAAGTTCGAGGTCTACGGCGTCGATGTGTCATCCGATATGCTTCTGGCCGCCAAAGACACGCTGGGCGAGACATTTGACGCCTGCAAAACCACAACCGGCAGCGCGACTGACCTGCCCTACCGTGATGAAAGCTTCGATCTTGTCGTCTCTGTGCGGTTTTTGCGCGATATTATCGTGAAATCCGACGCCGAAACCGCTTTGTCGGAATTTGCCCGCGTGACCAAAACGCACGCGATTATTCAACTGGGCCAGAGCATTTCCAAGGGTATCAATCTGAGCGCACTCGACGATGACATGCCGCTGCTCAGCCAGTTGGACGCACTTGGCAATAAGCAGCTTCTGGCCAAGCACGGATTTAAGATCGTCGACAGCAAGCGGGTCAAATCCGATCCGGCTGACAATTCCGAAATTTATCACTTCTTATGTGAGAAAGCCTAAGTCTCTGCGATCTTATCTTGCGTCTTGGTGTCGAAATCGGAGGCATCATGACGCTCGCGCAATTGCTCATGCGGCTCGCCTGACATGCGGTTGACCATCTTGCCACGCTGCACCGCTTTGCGTTTGGCAATCTGGTTATACCAGCGGATCACATGCGGGTATTCATGCACGCTCAGGAATTCTCCTGCGTCATAGCTCTCACCCGCCACCGTGCGCCCATACCACGGCCAAGTTGCCATATCGGCGATCGTATAGGCCTCGCCCGCAAGGTATTCATTATCTTCGAGATGCGTGTCGAGCACATGCAGCTGACGCTTGGTTTCCATCGCAAACCGGTTGATCGGGTATTCAAACTTCTCCGGCGCATAGGCGTAGAAATGACCAAAGCCACCGCCCAGATAGGGCGCGGAGCCTTGCAGCCAAAACAGCCAATTCATCGTCTCGGTGCGCGCTTGATGCTCGGTCGGCAAAAACTCCCCGAATTTCTCGGCCAGATAAAGCAGGATCGAGCCACTCTCAAACACCCGCGTCAGGGTCTTGGTGTCAAACAGCGCCGGGATTTTCGAGTTCGGGTTCACATCGACAAAGCCCGACGAGAACTGATCGCCATCGCCAATCTTGATCAGCCACGCATCATATTCCGCGCCGGAATGGCCCTTTGCCAAAAGCTCTTCCAGCATGATCGTGACTTTGACGCCATTGGGCGTGCCTAGTGAATAGAGCTGAAACGGATGCTTGCCCACAGGCAGGTCTTTGTCATGGGTGGGCCCCGAGATAGGTCGATTGACCGAGGCGAAAGTCCCGCCATTTTCCTGATCCCATGTCCAGACTTTGGGTGGGGTGTAGGTGGCCATATGAACGCTCCCGAGTTTTGCTTTCCCTTAGGAAACCCCGAACGGCTCGAAGGTGCAAACAGAAAACGCCCGCGAGCGTGGGCCTGCGGGCGCTTTGGGTATTTTTGTAAGTAGTCCGCCCTACTCAATCATCGGCAATAGCTTATCGAGGCTTTCCTTGGCATCGCCATAGAACATCCGCGTGTTGTCCTTGAAGAAGAGCGGGTTTTCGATGCCGGAATAGCCCGTGCCCTGCCCGCGTTTCGACACGAACACCTGCTTGGACTTCCAACATTCCAGAACCGGCATGCCAGCGATGGGGCTGTTGGGATCGTCTTGAGCGGCGGGGTTTACGATGTCGTTGGAGCCGATGACAATCGCGACATCCGTGTCAGGGAAGTCGTCATTGATCTCGTCCATCTCCAGCACGATGTCGTAAGGCACTTTGGCCTCCGCCAGAAGCACGTTCATATGGCCGGGCAAGCGGCCTGCGACGGGGTGAATGGCGAAGCGCACATTCTTGCCTTTGGCGCGCAGCTTGCGGGTCAACTCTGCCACCGCCGTTTGCGCCTGCGCCACAGCCATGCCGTAGCCCGGAATGATGACCACGCTATCGGCCTCGTTTAGCGCCGTTGCAACGCCGTCCGCATCAATGGCTATTTGCTCGCCTTCAACGGCCATCTGCTCTCCGGCAGGGCCGCCGAAGCCGCCCAAGATTACGCTGATGAACGAGCGGTTCATCGCCTTACACATGATGTAGCTGAGGATCGCGCCGCTCGAGCCGACCAACGCGCCGACCACGATCAAAAGATCATTGCCCAGCGAGAAGCCAATCGCCGCAGCCGCCCAACCTGAATAGCTGTTGAGCATAGAGACCACGACAGGCATATCCGCGCCGCCGATGCCCATGATCAGGTGGTAGCCGATGAACAATGCGGCCAGCGTCATAATGAACAGCGGGAAGAAGCCGCCGGTGTTGAAGTACCAGATCAGGCAGATGAACGAGAGCCCAGCCGCGCCCGCATTCAGCATATGACCGCCCGGTAGCTTCGTGGCCGCACTATCTACTTTGCCCGCCAGTTTGCCGTAAGCGATGACCGAGCCTGTAAAGGTCACGGCACCGATGAAGATGCCCAAGACCAGCTCTACCCGCAGGATGGAGATCTCGACGCCGTCTTTCTTGGCCAGAAGTGCTGCAAACCCTTCAGCGGCCTTCTTGCCCGCATCATCGAGAGCCATGACATTGCCCAGCTCAAAATGCGCGATATAGCCTACAAACACGGCGGCCAGACCCACGAGGGAGTGCATGGCTGCCACAAGTTCCGGCATTTGCGTCATCTGCACGCGGGTGGCCAATTGGTAGCCGATGGCCCCGCCGCCCGCGATCAAGATCAGTGACAAAAGCCACAGGCCAGAGCCCGGCCCGATCAGTGTTGCGGCGACGGCCAAGGCCATACCGGTGATGCCGTACCACACGGCGCGTTTCGCGCTTTCTTGGCCCGACAAGCCGCCCAGCGACAAGATGAAGAGCACGGCTGCGACGACATAGGCCGCTGTTGTAAATCCAAATTCCATTTGCTCTACCCCTTACGATTTCTGGAACATGGCGAGCATGCGCCGTGTCACGAGAAAGCCGCCGAAAATATTTATCCCGGCCATAAAGACCGAAAGTGCCGCCAGTAAGATCACCAGATAAGAGCTCGATCCGATCTGCATCAGCGCGCCCAGAATGATGATAGACGAGATCGCGTTGGTAACAGCCATCAGCGGTGTGTGCAGTGAATGCGCCACGCCCCAGATGACTTGGAAGCCGACGAATACGGCCAACACGAAAACGATGAAATGCTGCATGAAACTGGCCGGTGCCACGAGGCCCACGCCCAACACCAGAAAGCCGCCAATGCCCAGTAGCGCCACTTGATTGCGGGTCTGGGCTTTGAACTCTGCCGCCTCTTTGGCGCGGACTTCATCTGCTGTCAGCTCGCGCGGCTTTTCCTTCTTGGGAGCCGCCGCGATGGCTGCGACTTTGGGTGGGGGTGGCGGATAGGTGACCTCTCCGCCATGCGCGACGGTTGCGCCTCGGATCACGTCATCTTCCATGTCATGCACGATCACGCCGTCTTTTTCAGGCGTAAGATCGGTCAGCATATGTCTGATATTGTTGGAATAAAGCGACGAGGCTTGCGCGCCCATCCGGCTTGGGAAATCCGTGTAGCCTACAATCGTAACGCCGTTCTTAGTGACGATCTTCTCGTCCATCACGGTCAGTTTGCAATTGCCGCCCTTCTCGGCGGCCAGATCGACGATCACCGAGCCGGGCTTCATGCTGTCGACCATATCCTTGGTCCAAAGCTCTGGCGCTTCGCGGTTGGGGATCAGGGCCGTACAGATGACAATGTCGATCTCGGGGGCCAGCTCGCGGAACTTGGCCAGTTGGGCCTCGCGGAACTCTGGGCTTGAGACGGAGGCATACCCGCCCGAGGCGGAGCCGTCTTGCTGCTCTTCCTCGAAATCAAGGAAGACGAATTCCGCGCCCATGGATTCGACCTGTTCGGCCACTTCAGGACGCACATCGAACGCATATGTTATTGCACCAAGGCTTGTCGACGTCCCGATAGCGGCCAGACCAGCCACGCCTGCGCCGATGACCAGAACCTTGGCAGGCGGCACTTTACCGGCGGCTGTCACTTGGCCTGTGAAGAAGCGGCCAAAATTGTTGCCAGCCTCGATCACGGCACGGTAGCCCGCGATATTGGCCAT
>CAZCEW010000048.1:0-18173 GCA_964497775.1 uncultured Rhodobacterales bacterium | reverse complement strand
CCCTTTATTTCATCGATCTCACGCTTCGTGAGCGCTTTCTCACGCGCCCGTTACGGGCTGCGGGCCATTGCACTTTTCATGTGCATATACGCACCATATATCGCATATTCTCACGCTTCCGTGCATTTAATGTCGGATCAACTGCCGTCATATTAGTCTCATCAACCGGCAAACAACGCCGACACATCTTAACGCCTCACACCGAGGCAACATCAAAAACTGGAGTACTAACAATGAAAACTATCTTCGCAATCACAGCCCTCGCCCTGACCGCAACTGCACCAGCTTTCGCTGACGTCTCCGTCGCTCAGAAATTCGCTTTGTACAATGACAGCGCCGCCGAGCGCGTCTTGGGCGACACATCGACAGGCGACATCTTCGCGGCTCAAGAAATCGGTGCTGCTTCCAATGACAGCGCTGCTGAGCGCATCGTCTCCAAAGTAGCCGGTGTTGCAACTCGCAACTCGAACCTTCTGAGCTTCTTCGCTCTGAACAACGACTCTCCTGCGGAAAGCAACGCTAAATAAGATACCCCCCGAAAGGTCTCCTCCCAGGACCGATCAAGCGGCCTCTCGAGTTTCTCGAGGGGCCGTTTTCACGTCTGGTGCTTCACGCCTCGTAATAGTCGCGATACCACGCGACAAATTCCGCCACGCCATCTTCCACCGTTGTCTTCGGCGCGTAGCCCGTCAGCGTTTGCAGCAAATCCGCGCGCGCCCAAGTGGCTGGCACATCGCCGGGCTGCATATCCATCATGTTCTTCTTGGCCTCACGGCCCGTCGCCTTTTCGATTGCTTCAATGAAATCAAGCAAGCGCACAGGCGCGCCATTGCCGATATTGACCGCGCGCCAAGGGGCTACTGGCGACAGGCTGTCACCCTCGGGAACCGCATCAAGGCGGGCAGGGGGCGTGTCGATCAGCAGCCGGATACCTTCGACCAGATCATCGACATAGGTGAAATCCCGGCTCATATCGCCGTGGTTATAAACGTCTATCGGATCGCCTTCCAAAATCGCCTTGGTGAATTTGAACAGTGCCATATCGGGCCGCCCCCAAGGGCCATAAACGGTGAAGAAGCGAAACATCGTTGTGGGGATGTCGAACAGATGCGCGTAGCTATGGGCCATCGCCTCATTGGCCTTCTTGGTCGCCGCATAAAAGCTCATCTGCGTGTCGACCTTGTCGGTCTCGCCATAGGGCATATCCGTGTTGGCGCCGTAGATGGAGGAGGTCGAGGCCATCAGCAAATGATCTGGCACATGCGCGCGCGCGGCCTCCATCACATTGAACGCGCCGATCAGATTGGCATCAACATAGGCGCGCGGGTTCTCAATCGACCACCGCACACCGGCTTGAGCCGCCAGATGCACGATCACATCGGGCTTAGCCTCACCGACCAGATCCATCACCAGACCGTCGGTTTCCAACAGACCTTCGACGGCGCGAAAATTGCCCGATTGCAACAGACCCTGATGGCGGCGCTGTTTCAGCGTGACGTCATAGTAATCCGTCATCCCGTCGAGCCCCACGACGTTAAACCCGTCGGCCAACAGCCGTTTGCACAAATGATAGCCGATGAACCCGGCAGAGCCGGTGACCAAAGCCGTACGTGTCATGGGGGAGCCCTTCATTTTGATTTGTCCCTTGGTGAGCGAAGAAACCTATCAGGTCAAACCGCTGCGGGTGTATCGCCACCCCAAGAGGCGCAATTAAGGCGTGCGCGTTGCATCCCCGCACGGGTTTTGCTTGCAAATTGCGCCGCGCTGCCCGTCAATGGGGCTGCATTCACCACAAAGAAGGGACAGGCCTATATGAAATTCCTCCGCTCCCTCTTTGCGCGCGGGTCCGAGCCGCAGATGCCCGAGACCGCGCCCGCCGATGCCGTCCCGCCTCAGCCAGAGCAGCCGCTTTTCGTTGTCGGCGATCTGCATGGCCGCGTTGATCTGTTCGAGCGGATGTTGGAACAGATTGATCTGGTGATCGGTAAAATGGGGCTGACCAATCCAAAGATCATCTTTGTCGGCGATATTATCGACCGCGGCCCAGAAAGCGCCAAGACCATTGCGCGCCTGATCGAGCTGACCGGCGAATTTCCTGACAATGTCGTCTGTCTGTTGGGAAATCACGAACAGATGCTGCTCGACTTTCTCGAAAGCCCTGAAGCGCGCCATGCCAGATGGTTTCGCAATGGCGGACGCGAGACGTGCGAGAGTTTCGGCATCCAACTGCCGCTTGAAGATGAGATGGCGGCCAAGGCCGACCAAATCGCAGCGGAGCTTACGGCGGGTTTGGGCCAAACAGCGCTCGACTGGCTCAAAGCCCGGCCCATTCAACTCGCCAGTGGCAATGTGGTGATTGCGCATGCCGGGCTCGATCCGGGCCGCCCGCTAAGTGATCAGTCGGACCGCGTGATGATTTGGGGCCATCCCGAGTTTATGCAACGCAGCCGCACTGACGATATTTGGGTCGCACATGGCCATATCGTTGTGGACGAGGCTATTTGCGCGGATAGCCGGATCTCGGTCGATACGGGCGCTTGGTCTACGGAGCGGCTAACGGCGGCACTGATTCTGCCCGAAGGCCGCGTCGAATTCTTGCAAGCGCGCGGATAATCCACCTTCTCCAGCGCCGCTTTTACGGATGATTTTCCCGTTTGGATGACAATCTCGCGCCTGCGTGATCAGTTCTCGCGTGGCCGTGATCTGTTGCGCGAGGCTGCAAAATATATGTGCGTCAACGCACCAATCGTGCAGGATTATCACGCGTACGTTCATTTTATGTCAGGTGGTTAGGGGGCATATTGAAGTCATCGAAAGGCACAACGCCTAACACATCAAGCGCCCCGAACGGGCACCATAGAAAAAACTGGAGTACACAAAATGAAAACGCTTATCGCAACTGCCGCTCTCGCCCTGACTGTAACTGCACCTGCTTTCGCTGACGTCTCAGTCGCACAGCAACTGGCTCTTTATAACGACAGCGCTGCTGAGCGCGTTTTGAGCGACCCATCGTCCGGCGGCGACACTCAGGCAATCGCTTTGTGGGCGGCTCAGGGCAACTCGTCCGCTGCTGAAACCATCGCTCCTAAAGTCAGCGACGTTGCAACACGCAACACAAACCTGCTGAGCTTCTTTGCAATGGGCAACGACAGCGCAGCTGAGCAAATCGTTCGCTAAACTTCCCCCTCGTCTGACGCAGTTTTTCATCCTGCGCCTCAAGACTGACCCCCCCGTGCCCGCAAGGCGCGGGGGTTTTCATTTGCGCAATGCCGGAAGCAAGCCTGCAAACAGCTTTTGGAGCCGCGCTGCCGCGCGCAGTTTGACGGGTTTAGAGGGCAAAGACGGGTCTGCCAGCCGCGCCACCGCAACCTCGACCGGGCAGGCGAGCGCTGTTACGGGATCGAAATAGCGCGGATAGTCGATCAATGCGGCATGGATCAAAGCTTCAAGGCTCGGGCGAGCCCGTCTGCGCGGCAAATCAGCTCCGCGATCATCGGTCAGCCCCCATCCGGCGTAAAACGGCGCGCCGTAGCAGGTGACAGGGATGTCGCGGATCATGGCCTCAAAACCCAGAAGCGAGGTCATCGTCGCAACACGGTCAACTTCGCTTAGAAGCGCAATCGGATCGGCCTTGCTGGTGATCATGTCTGCTTGTGTCGCCTCAATCGCGCCAGACCGCAGACCTGCCTCAACATCAGGATGCGGCTTGTAGATCAGATAGGCATCCGGGAAATCGGAGCGCGTTGCGGCAAGCAAAGCGGCATTGGTCGCGATTTTATCTGCGCCAAACTTGATTGATGCGTCATCTTCGACCTGACCCACGACCAAGATCACCTCTCGCCCGCTCGCATCAATCTCGGGCCTCTCGCCTGCGAGATTATACTTGCTCAGCCCCTTCGAGGTCAGAACACGGCGCAAATCCGCCGCGCGCTTCAACCTGTCTGGCGCAAGCTCGACGGAGGCCGCAATCAAATGCTCCAAATCGCTTGGCGCAGTGGCGTCATAGTAAATGCCTGTCGCGTCGGTGACCAAAGACAAGGGCGGCACCAGCTCTGCGCCTAGGCCCCGCGAGCGCAAGAACCCGTCTTCGACACGCAAGATCTGGGCCTTTGGTGGCAAGATATCCGGCATTTTTGACGCCCAGATCAACATCGAGTCTGGCGCATCCGGCCCATCATTATAGACGACATCGCCAAAGAACTGACCCAAATGCGGGCGCTTCCACGCGCTCATCCCCAGTGCCACATGGCCCTGATGGTCCTGCCGATGCGCGCGGGTCTGCGCCTCAAGCGTATCAATCACGCCGGACAGATCGCAAAGCGCATCGCGGTAAGGATCATACCACTTCGGATAGAGTATCATCGCGCCCGCAAACAGCTGCGCGCGGGTCAGGTTGCGTTGGCGGCGATCAATCGGTTGGTGATCCTGCGTCAGCCCCCAGCCGGCATAGAAAGGCTGGCCGAACACGACCGGCTTGTGACCAGCCAAAATCGCCTCGAACCCCATTGTCGACGTCACCGTATAAACAGCAATCGCGCCGTCCATCAGCGCGTAGGGCGAAACCGGGTCCGAGATCAGGCTGATACGCGGATCGGTCAGGTGTTCGGGGCCGAAATGACCTTCCCTGTGGCCTTCCATCGTGTCGGGATGGGTCTTGATGACGATCCGCGCGCCGGGGTGATCTTGCTGCGCGAAGACTAGCATCTCGCGAAACGCAGCAACTGAGCCGCCGCCATAGGTGATCGAGGCATCGTCGCGCGTCTGGTCTATGACCAGCACATAGCCCGGTTCGGGCAGGGGGGTGTCCAGCGGGAAGTCATTGTACTTTGACAAATGCAGCGACGTGATCCGCGCAATCTGCGCGCGCGCGCCCGCCATCATGGCGCTGTCATCTAGCGGATGGCTCGCCAGAAGCTCTTCCAGATCGGACGGACCGGAGCTGTCAAAATAGGGGCGCTGGCGGTCGATTGTCAGCCCAAGAGGCGGCGCGCCAGAGCGGCCCGGCTTGATCGAGCGCAAGAACGCATCTTCGATATGCACGAGCCCCGCACCGGTGAAATCGGACACCGCCTCGCCGCGCCCCGAGGTCGGGCTTTTGCCCCAGACCGCCACCAGATCATCTGTACCGGGCTTGCCCAGTTGCAGATCAAACCCCGCCAGCTCAACAATGCGGCGCACGGTGTTTTGGGTGAAAAACCCGCCATTGAAATAGAAAAGCCGCGAGCGGGGGGACCCGTTCGCGACCTGTCCGTCCACCTGATTGGACATTACTTAGGGCCCATTAGTTAGTGCCGGTTGCCGAAGCCAAGGCATTGGCCGATTGCAGCGATCCGGTCAGCGCGGAGATCGTTTTGTTCCACGTCACGAACGGTGCTTCTGTCACATAGACCGTGTCGCCATCGCGGATCACGAAGTCACGCGCCTCGAACATGCCGTTGGGCTCGGTTAGATCAAGCACATAGGCGAAGCGCTGTGGACCGACCAAATCGCTGCGACCAAGGACCGAGTTTGCAATTTCTTCAGGCTCGTTGCGGAACACGAAAACGCCTGTTGGATCGGCAAGGTTCGAATTCAGACCGCCCACTTGCGCAATCGCTTCAATCGCCGAGAGGTTTTGCGTCTCGAACGTGATCCGATTTTGCGCGCCAGTAGCCCCCAGCACGGTGAAGGCGCGCGTGTCCTCTTCGATCAAAATTCGGTCATTGGGGCGTAACGCGATGTCAAACTTCGGATTGGTGAACAGGTCTTGGAACCAAATCTTGGAGCGGTGATGGCCGCGAATAACCGTGATCTGCGCGATCTCCGGCTCAATCGTCAGCCCGCCTGCACGCGCAATCATGCCAGACAAGGTGCGCGTCGGACGCTCGATCGCAAAGACGCCTTGTTGGCCTATGCCGCCGACCAAAGACACGGTCGCGCCGTCCCCTGCAAGACGTCTGACGATGACCTGTGGATCAGGTGTTTGCGTGTCGAGCTTGCCGGTAATGACACGGCGCAAGGCTTCCGGCGTGTTGCCTGCGGCTTTGATCCGGCCTGCATAGGGCACAAAGATGAAGCCTGCGCCGTCCACTTGAACCTCATCCAGCGTCGAGGCATTGGTGCCCTCCGCCGACAAAAGCCCGTCATCGACGTTTTCCCAGATGGCCAGCCCAAGCGTGTCGCCCGCGCGGATCGTGTCAGAGCCCACGAGGCCTGCGTTCAAGAACCCTTTGGAAAAGCCCAAAGCGGGCTGGACGCCCGTGACCTGCGTCACGCGGCTATTGACCGACACGATAAAGGCGTCGCCTTCGCGCTGCACAGAGCCTGCGTAGATTTCATTTTTGCCGGGCCCAGAGCGCGGCAAGCCACAAGATGCAACAATAATTGCAACCAAAATAAGGGCTACGATACGCGCACCCCTGTTGTTAAGAATAGTCACTGTGTGAGCTCCTGCCTTGGAAACTGCCTCAAGTTTTTCTTTTAACAGTATAGAATCGCGGCTCTTTTGCTAGCCCTTGGACCCATTGACCACGCTTAACTGTTGCCGTGGCGTCGCAGTGCCGTGACGCAAGGCATCATAGGGGTCATCGGGCGCCAGCATCATGTCGACGACTTGGCGCAAAAGCTGCCTGCGGCCTTTGGCAGAATAAAAGCCGCCGGGGATCTGCGAGGTCTCTAGCAAGTAGCGGCGATAGTCTCGGTAGGCTTTGTGATCGGGCCGTGTAGGGGCTGCGAAAAACGCACTGAGACTTTGGCCAGAAACAAACTCGGGCTTGTTGTAAACCGCCTCGCCAAACACTTTCAAAGGCAACCCGCGCCAAAGCACTTGTTGGGCTGCCGTAGAATTAACCGTCACGGCAGAACGCGCGCCGTCCAAAAGGCCCGCAAGCTTGCCGCCGCGCAAATAGTGAACGCGCGTACTTACCCCGTATTTAGCAGCCAAGCGTTTGATATCTTTACGCAATGGGGTTCTGCCATCCTCCAATGGATGGGCCTTGAAAACAAGGTGATGGTGCGCTTGCGCTCCTTCCGCGAAGCCTTTGATGCTTACGTCCAGAAACTCCGACATGGTGGTGAACGGCGAGTGCTCCTGAAAGCTGGCATCATGTTCCAGTTGCAGCAGCACCATATGATACGGAAACCCGCGCGAGATAATCGCGCGCGTTGTAATTGCCCGCTCGGCCATGGTGAACGGCATCGTCAGCAAGCGGCGCAAATAAAGCCGGAATTCACGCGTCACTGGAATCGCGCGATGCGGCTTGAACCCTGCATAGCGTCGGTTTCGCAGCAAAACGAAGTAATGATAGAGCGCGCCGTAGAAAATATGCTGGCGCATGTCGCCCCATGTCGCGGGCGCTTCGTGCAATTCACTGTCGAGCCCATCTAACGCGCGGCGCATGCTGGCCACATCCATCTCCATCAGACGCGAATTGCCGTTGGAGCCGCCACGCTCGTAACTGACCCAATAGGGGCGCAGATAGCCTTCTTCAAACACATGCACGCGCAGGCCCAAACTTTCCGCAATCTCGACCGCTTGCGCATGAATGGGCCGTGTGTCGCCGTAAAGCACGATATCGGTGACGGATTTCTCGGCAATCAAGGCGCGCAGGTGATCCGGCCAGTCCTCTTGCGGTTGCGTGAACGGCAGATATGTCTTGTTCGAAAACCAAAACGCATCATCGCCGCGGTTGAACCCCACACGCCAGACATCCGCACCCGCCGCCTGAAGCATCTTGCCCAGACGGTAGAAAAACGGCCCGTGCGGGCCTTGCAGGAACAAGTAAACAGGTCGCGTCATTGCTCACCTTTTTGCGCGCTTGGCCCTGATTTGCAAAGTTCTGAGGCAGATCAAGGCCGGATTTCCGGCGCAACTGTGACAAAGCGGCCTTTACCATCACCTTAAGATTGCAGCAGCCCAAGCAGAGCGCTACTTGTGGGGCGCAAGCCAAAGGGGCGGATATGTTTACCGGAATAATCACCGATCTGGGCGAAATTCTTGAGCTAGAGCAACGCGGCGACCTGCGCGCGCGTATTGGCTGTGGCTATGACGTGGCGGGGATTGATATAGGTGCCTCGATTGCGTGCGACGGGTGTTGCCTGACGGTAATTGCCAAAGGCAGCGATCCGCAAAACTGGTTCGATGTCGAAATTTCCGCCGAAAGCGTCGGACTGACCAATATCAAAGCGTGGAGCTCCGGACAGCGGATCAACCTGGAGCGCGCCTTGCGTGTCGGCGACGAGCTTGGCGGGCATATCGTTTCGGGCCATGTCGATGGCACAGCGCAGATCACTGCGATCAAAGATGAAGGCGACAGCACGAGGTTTACGTTCCAAGCCCCTGAAAAGCTAGCAAAATTCATCGCGCCTAAGGGCTCGGTTGCGCTCAATGGCACGTCGCTGACGGTCAATGAGGTCGACGGCACCAGCTTTGGCGTCAACATCATCCCGCATACCAAAACAGTGACCAATTGGGGGGCGTCCAAGCAAGGTGACTTGGTCAATCTGGAAATCGACACGCTGGCCCGCTACGTCGCGCGCCTGCAAGATTGGGCATGAGCGGGGCGGGCAATAAGTTAGGCCACAATAACGGGCCGAGCATGGAAGGCGGCTTTGCCTTTCGCAAACACGCATGGACCAAAGCCCGCGCCGATCTGATCCCGACCTTGCCGATAGAGATCCTACGCACGCGGGTCAAACGCGCCAAAGCGCTGGGGTTGCCGTATCAGACCTATGCCTCCGTGCGCGCCTCGACGGGGCGTGATGTGGTTGGGTTTTTGTTTTCAAACAATGCGTTGCGCACCATTCGTGATGTTAGAGAACTACCCGCCGCGAGGGCGGCAAGGCTCACAACTCTTGAGGGCGCCGGTCTAAGCTGTCTGACCCACCCTCCACTTGATCCCAAAGCGCTCGAGGAGCATTTGCGCAAGGCCCATGAGGTGCAGGTGATCTGCGAGTATGCACCAAATCTCAGCGCTGCTTGGTCTGACATCCGCGCCCGCGTCCAAGCGCCTTTGAGGCAAGCAAACCTGCCGCTCGACGGGGTGCTGGTCATTGGCGACACGGTGCTGGAGCGCGAATGGTCGGAGGCAGGCAGGCTCGCAGGGTTTGTGCCGTCCGATGTGTTTTTCGCCCAAGCCTGAGGGGCGAGGTTTCCTGCGACGCCGCGGCGCTCTTTCCAAGCCTTGCTGCTTGCGATATCTGCCAAGGCAGCAATGGGATTTGACCAATGAGTGACAC
The DNA here is from genome assembly GCA_964497775.1 of uncultured Rhodobacterales bacterium. Lineage (GTDB taxonomy): Bacteria > Pseudomonadota > Alphaproteobacteria > Rhodobacterales > Rhodobacteraceae > Litoreibacter. Next base: position 8,957 of record CAZCEW010000048.1, on the reverse strand, counting down.
AGATTACAAAGACGCAATCTCGTCAGTGGAAGAGATCATCGACGACGCGCGCAATGGTCGGATGTTCATTCTGGTCGACCATGAAGACCGCGAAAACGAAGGCGATCTGGTGATCCCCGCGCAAATGGCCACGCCTGAAGTGGTAAATTTCATGGCCACCCACGGGCGCGGGTTGATTTGTCTGGCTTTGCCCGGCGAACGGATCGACGCGCTGGGCCTGCCTTTGATGGCGTCTTACAACTCGTCGCGCCATGAAACCGCGTTCACCATCTCGATTGAGGCGCGTGAGGGCGTGACCACCGGTATTTCCGCCCATGACCGCGCTCGGACTGTGGCGATTGCGATTGATCAAAACAAAACCGCCTCTGATATCGCAACGCCCGGCCATGTCTTCCCGCTGCGCGCCCGCGATGGCGGCGTGCTTGTTCGTGCAGGCCACACGGAAGCTGCTGTGGATGTGTCGCGGCTGGCAGGGCTGAACCCGTCCGGCGTGATTTGCGAGATCATGAATGAAGACGGCACCATGGCGCGTCTGCCCGATCTGGTGGCCTTCGCGCAGCGCCATAACCTCAAAATTGGCACGATCAGCGATCTGATCGGCTACCGGCGGCGGCATGACAATCTGGTCAATGAAAGCCAGCAAAAGGCCGTCACTTCGGAATTTGGCGGCGATTGGATGATGCGCGTTTTCACCGATGAGACCGAAGGCGCGGAACATGTCGTGCTGACCAAAGGCGATCTTTCGACGCCAGAGCCTGTGCTGACCCGGATGCATGCGCTCAACCCGATCGAAGATGTTCTGGGTCTGGGTCCGAGCCCGTCTGACGAGCTGCCTCGCGCGATGCAAGTCATCGCCGAGGAAGGGCGCGGGGTTGTGGTGATGCTGCGCGATGTCCATATGAAGATTGACCCGGAGGGCGGCGTGTCGCCTCAAACCTTGCGTCAATACGGGCTTGGCGCTCAGATTTTGGCAGCCTTGGGGCTTAGTGAGTTGGAATTGCTGACAAATTCACCATCCCCTAAAGTTGTGGGCCTTGAGGCCTACGGGCTGTCGATCACCGGCACGCGCCCCATCCCGAAGAAAGGGTAGTTTCCATGGCCACCGCTGAGACCCATCACATTCTGGACCTGCCCAGTTTCGACAAGCCGGTCAAATTGGCACTGGTCGTGTCGCCCTATTACAAAGATATCGCGGAAAACCTGATCAATGGCGCGACAGCAAAGGCGAAAGCCTGCGGGGCGTCCGTCGAGGTCATTGACGTGCCCGGCGCGTTGGAAATCCCGCCTGCGATCCGCATCGCGCATAGGCAATCGAATTTCGACGGCTTCGTCGCTTTGGGCTGCGTCATTCGCGGCGAGACATCGCATTACGAGACGGTCTGCAATGACAGCTCGCACGGGCTGATGATGCTGGGGCTGCAAGGCGCCAATATCGGCAATGGTATCTTAACGGTCGAAACCCGCGCGCAGGCCGAAGTCAGGTGCGATCCAACAGGCTATGACGCGGGCGGCGGGGCTGCGGCTGCGGCCTTGCATCTGGTAGCCCTTGAGCGCAAATACGCGAACCAAACCAAAGGCATAGGCTTCAAGCCGCGCCCCTCGGATGAAAATGACGACGGAAGCTTTCAGATCGCATGAGCCAGACCCTATGACGTTGTCGAACAATCAAAAACGCCAGATGAAATCGGCCTCGCGGCTATACGCGGTGCAAGCGCTGTTTCAGATGGAGCATTCCTCGCAAACCATTGATGCGGTCCGTGACGAGTTCGAAACCCACCGCTTTGGCGCCGTCTATGAGGGCGCTGAGATGGCGGAAGGCGATGTGGATACGTTTCGCGCTTTGCTTGAAGGCGCGGTTGAGAAGCAATCCGACATTGATCAATTGGCCGACCGCGCGATTGTCGCCAAATGGCAGCTCGCCCGCGTCGATCCGACCTTGCGCGCGCTGTTTCGGGCCGCGGGCGCAGAGCTATTGGCCAAAGACACGCCGCCGAAGGTGGTCATTGTTGAGTTCGTCGATGTCGCGAAAGCCTTCTTCCCCGAAGGCAAAGAGCCGAAATTCGTCAACGCTGTGCTCGATCATATGGCCCATGAGGCCAGACCAGAAGCGTTCTAGCTCACACAAAGCCCGGTTAGAACGGCGCGGTTGGTGGTGTCGAAACTGCCAAGCGCGGTCTGATCGGCGGTCTTTACGACCAGACTTGCACCTGCGATCTCACTGCCCGTGACCTGCGTCTGACCACGCTCGCCGTGGCGCAGCACATCATCGACATCGATGGTAAAGCTCAACGCGCCTCCTTCGGGCCAGTTCGGCACGCTCATCGACAGGCTGCCCGCCCCATCGCTAACCGTCACCGAGGCAATCTGACCCGATACGGCCTCGAACGGTTGGAACACTTCGACACCTGCGCCACCGCCTTCGGTGTCAAAGATCAACCCACCCGCGCTTTCGGCCATGTCCAAGATCAGCTCGACGTTGTCCATAGCGCAACCCTTGTTGACGAAGGCAAACGTGTCTTTCGGCGCGCTCTCAATGAAGCGCGCCTCGATCTGGGCTTGGGCCGCGAAGGGCAGGGCGGCAAGGGTGAGAATAGCGGCGGAGAGCGGCGCGCGGTGGATCATAGTTTTGCCCTTTCTGAGCGGCGCACCGTGCGCCATGCGGCGATACGTCTTTCACGAATTTCTCGAAAAAACCGCACCGCAGCGCTATATCTGTTGTATCTTAGCCAAGAGGTAAGCCAATGCCAGATCTTGTCAAATTCATGCTCAAACATGCAGCCATCGGTGCAATTGCCGCTGTGGTCTTTGTCGGGCTGATCTTGTGGTTCGATATCATGCATATCCGACACCTCGTGACCCACAGCCCCGGCGGCTATCTGGCCTTGGTTGTCTTGACCGCGCTGTTCACCATTACCTTTTCCAGCGTCCAGATGGGCGTGGCGATCATGGCTTTGGGTGAGGAAGAGGACGCGGATCAAGACGGCGGTGGCACTGGCTCGGGCGTGTTAGCGCAAGAGCCCACAGCAATTCCGATCCCGGTTGAGCCGACGTCGCGTCGCTAATCAAAAGTGAAAGTGACGGAACCACCGCGACCGTAGGGGAAGCTTATTCCCGCAGACCTGTATATACAGGTGGGCGCCAGGTAACTGGACCAGGATCCAGACAGAGCCAGCTCCCGCGGAGTTGCTTAAGGCCACCGGAATGTAGTCCCCATGCACGCGAAGGGCAGAACCGTCATCTGTCAGATAGGCTTTGGACAAGGCCATAGCAAGGCAGATGCGTGACCGCGTGATCTGTGCTATGATCAGACCGATGGGACAAGACGCAAACACGCCCGAGCGCCTGGACGCCGATGTGGCAGCCTTCACGGCCGCACTTGATCACCCGACGCGCCGCGCCGATGCCGAAATCCTGCTGCCGATGTTCGCGCGCCTCACAGGCTGGCCCGCGCGTATGTGGGGCCCGACCATCATCGGTTTCGGCCGCTACGCCTATACCTATGACAGCGGCCATTCGGGCCAATCCCTTGTCACCGGTTTCTCACCCCGCAAAGCCTCGCAATCGATCTATATCATGCCCGGCTATCAAGACCTCAGCGAGCCGCTGTCACGGCTTGGCAAGCACAAAATCGGCAAGGCTTGTCTTTATATCAATAAGTTAGCGGATGTTGATCTGGATGTTCTTGAAGAGATCATCACCCACGGGATCACCTATATGAAGGCGAATTACGAGGTCACGGAGCGCTGATCATTCGCCATGCGCGTCAGCGCGCATTCGGCCCAGATGATCGTCCCAGCCTTTATCAAGCGCCAGTGTCAGCCCGAACGCCTCCGCCCCGTCGGGCAGGCCGGAATGCTCCAACGACAGCTTTGTGCCGCCTGCGACCTCATCGAGGCTCCATTTGACGGTGCTGACCGCGTCGCCCATCGGCGTGATGGTAAATGTATATTCCAGATAGTCATGCGGGTTGGCTGTGATGACCTTGCCCCACATCAGCTTGTCGCCACTCTCGGTGCCATACATGGCGTAGTCCTCGCCATGGGCCAGTGGCGACTTGGGTTTGTGAAACCAAATGCCCAATTTGTCGGGGTCGGTCAGATAGTTCCAAACCTCCGCCTTACTGGCCTTGAGGTAGATCGATTTGTTCAGCGTGGTCATTGGCTGTCCCTTTCAATTTCAGATTTCAATGCGTCCAGACGCGCGTCCCAGAACTGGTCAAAGAAGCTCAGCCAGTCGCGAATAGGGGCGAAGCCGTCGGGGTTGAGCGCGTTGATCTTCTCGCGGCCTTTGGCCTGAATGGTGATCAGCCCGCCATCGCTGAGCACCGTGAGATGCTTTTTGACCGCCGCGCGGGTCATGTCGAAATTGTCGGACACTTCGGCAATCGTCATGTTTTGAGCGCTCAGGTGGCGCAAGATTGCGCGCCGTGTCGGATCGGCAAGGGCGCGAAAGACATGTTGATCTTGGGTCTGCATTGGCGGCTCCAAAGTGATACCTTATGGTTTCGCAATTAATATGATACTTTTTGGTATCATGTCAACTCCCCGCTTGGCCTTGATTTTTGTTTACCTTTTGTTCACAATCTTCAAATGCCCGATGATCTGTCCCTTCAACCCGGCCAATTGCTCGCACGCGGTGTGGCGCGTCATCTCGTGAGCCTTGGCTTTTCCACCATCGAAGAATTCAGCCCTGAGCGGGGCAAGCGCGTCGATGTGATGGGGTTAGGGCTCAAGGGAGAGATTTGGGTGATCGAGTGCAAGTCCTCGCGCGCGGATTATCAGACCGATCAGAAGTGGCAGGGCTATCTGGAATGGTGCGATCGCTATTTCTGGGCTGTGGACGAGGACTTCCCAACCGATCTTTTGCCGCCAGAGACAGGCCTGATCATCGCGGATGCCTATGATGCGGAAGTGATCCGCATGGCGCCGGAAGACAAACTGGCCGCTGCCCGTCGCAAAGTCATTATCCAGAAATTTGCCCGTCACGCCGCTTTGCGCCTGCAAGGCCTGCGCGATCCTGACCTTGCGCAACCTTGGGGCTAGGGCGCGTGCCTCACTTCACTTTGCGCGCGTGATTTGCCGCAGCCTTCAGCTCTTCGGCGATATCATCGGCTTCCTCAGGGTCAAAATCCAATGGCAAATCAATGCCTTCGCCTTGGATATACAGCCGCACCATCCCCAATGAGGTAGGCCCGATTTGCAAGTTAGCGCCCGTGTCATTTTCGTCATTGATGCCCATTGCTCTGGCTCCTTGAAGGGTGTGGGCAATAGCTAGACAAGGTGGCACAAACAGGCAAGGGCAGGCCTTGCAATCACCGCGCGTGATGGGTAAATCAAATTTGTTGCCGCCTTAGCTCAGTTGGTTAGAGCACTGGTTTGTGGAACCAGGGGTCCCCCGTTCAAGCCGGGGAGGCGGTACCACCCACCCCCATCACTGGTCATTCATTATTCAATCGTAACCGTTTGGCGCAATTCGCCCGTTTCGGCGTCATAGATCAAGATCGTATTTTGATCCGTCACAATCGCATTCCAGCCGCGCCCTTTTGTATAGGCTTGCGCGTCTGCGCCCTCGGGCAGGGTGATGGTGTCAGGAAATGTCACCGCAGGGGTCTGCAAGCGGATGACAATCAGTGCGATCAACACTAAAAGCCCTAAGATCATCACGGCGGTCAAAACCGTTACCAACCGCCGTAAAAACCGCAAATTGGCGGGCTCCTCATAGGGGGGCTCCTCGGAAATATCGCTCATGTCTCAGCCTCGCCTGATCCTCGTGGAAATCTCTGATAACCCACCGCCGCGCCTTGATAAGGCATTGGCGCTGGACGCACCAGTCGAGGCGTCTCTGAGCCGCTCTCGCCTTGTGAAGCTGATCGAGGGGGGGGCTGTGTCGCATGACGGCCAGATCATCCGCGAGTTGAAAACCAAAGCAAAGCCCGGCCAGATTTGGCAGGTGAGCATCGAAGAGGCAGTCGATTACGACACGAAGCCCGAAGATATCGCGCTTGATATCGTCTATGACGACGCTGATCTGATCGTGATCAATAAGCCTGCGGGCATGGTGGTGCATCCTGCACCGGGCTCGCCTTCGGGGACTTTGGTCAATGCGCTTTTGCATCATTGCGCCGACAGCCTGTCAGGGATTGGCGGCGAAAAGCGCCCCGGCATTGTGCACCGGATCGACAAAGATACGTCCGGACTGTTGGTCGTGGCCAAAACCGATGAGGCGCATCAGGGTCTCGCCAAACAGTTCGAAAAACACAGCGTAGAGCGGCATTACCACGCCATCGCCTACGGCGTCCCAGATGCCGCTGATCCGCGTCTGACCGGGCTACCGGGTGTCGCCTTTGAGAAGGCTAACATATTGCGTATCAACGCAAATCTGGCGCGTCACAAGACGGACAGGCAGCGCCAAGCGGTTGTCAAGAACGCAGGCCGTCACGCCATCACCCGCGCCCGCGTGGTGGAGCGTTTCGGCACCCCGCCCGTGATCTCGCTGCTGGAATGCTGGTTGGAGACAGGCCGCACCCATCAAATCCGCGTCCATCTGGCCCATGTCGGCCATGCGCTGGTGGGCGATCCGACATATGGCGGCAAACGCAAACTGGCGAAATCAGCCCTGTCAGAGGCGGCTCAAGACGCAATTGCAAGCTTCCCGCGCCAAGCGCTTCATGCCGCGACTTTGGGGTTCATCCACCCTGTAACTGGCGAAAAAATGAGCTTTGAGGCTCCGCATCCCACGGATTTTAAAGCGCTTTTAGATGTTTTATGACATATATGTGAATATCCGTAACATCCACTAATATCTGAGGGTCCGGATACCTATATTTAACCTAACGTTAATCCGCACAGGCTATGTGCGCACCAAAAACTTGAACGCGATCAAACGCGTTCATACCTTAAGATCAAGACGCCAAGACCTAACAAGGGGGCAGAAAATATGTCGAATTATACAAGATTACCCGCACCCAGTCCCGAGCAGGGCCTGAACCGCTATATGCAGGAAATCCGCAAGTTCCCGATGCTGGAGCCTGAGGAAGAATACATGCTGGCCAAGCGCTGGGTGGAGCAGGAAGACACCGAAGCCGCGCATAAAATGGTGACCTCGCATCTGCGACTGGCCGCCAAGATTGCCATGGGCTATCGCGGCTACGGCCTGCCGACGGCTGAGGTGATTTCGGAGGCCAATGTCGGTCTGATGCAAGCGGTCAAGAAGTTTGACCCCGAAAAGGGCTTCCGCCTCGCCACTTACGCGATGTGGTGGATCCGCGCGTCCATTCAGGAATATGTCCTGCGCTCTTGGTCGCTGGTCAAGCTGGGCACGACGTCGGCGCAAAAGAAGCTGTTTTTCAACCTGCGCAAGGCGAAAAACCGTATTGGCGCGATGGAAGAAGGCGATTTACGCCCTGAAAACGTGGCTCGCATTGCCAATGATCTGAATGTGACTGAGGAAGAGGTCATCTCGATGAACCGGCGCATGTCGGGCGGGGATGCGTCGCTGAATGCAGTGATTTCGGCCGATGGCGAAGGCGCCACGCAATGGCAGGATTGGCTCGAAGATGAAGAGGCTGATCAAGCTGGCGACTATGCCGAGAAAGACGAGATGGACATCCGCCGCGAGATGATGGCCGAGGCGATGGGCGTGCTAAACGACCGCGAGAAGGACATCCTTGAGCAGCGCCGTCTGCGCGACAAGGCTGTGACGCTGGAAGAATTGTCCGGTCAATATGACGTCTCGCGCGAGCGGATCCGTCAGATCGAGGTCCGTGCCTTTGAGAAACTGCAGGCGCGGATGCGAGAGCTGGCCCGCGAAAAAGGTATGATGGCTGACGCCTAAACACTTGTAATAAAACGAAAAGCCCGCCCAATTGTGGCGGGCTTTTTTGTGTCTTGCCGTAATCTTACCTGAGCATTGCCCTCATATCTCCGAAAATTCGTCTCAAACCCTTGTTTTAAGCGAGGCTGAAGGGGATGCGCTGTGCTGGCGTGCGCCCTTTCAGACTTGGAAGGGGAGCGAATATGCCTGTAATTTCAACGATTTATCTTCTGGACAGGGTCGAGATGTCGGCCGTAGCATCCCGTGTCGCCAATTGCGACAGCGATCCACATAGCTCTCCGCTCTTTGTGTTGCACGCTATCCTTGATGACGCGATGAACCAGTCGCCGGAATTTGTGTCCTGCCGCGCACGCGACAGCCGGATCTAGAGCCCCAGCTCAGCCCTTAATTTCTTGGTCAATTTCGCCACCACCATGTCATAGGACGCGGTGATGTGGCGCTTAAGCTCGTCATCCGACAGCCCCGGCGCTTTATAGTGCTGCACCCATTTCATCCCACGCGACGCAAGGTATGGCGCGGGCCTGATGCCGTCCATATCGGGTAGAATTTCCCACGCCATGTCACTGACTTTAAACGTAAAAGCGGCCTCGTCATCGGCCCAGCCGCAGACCGCAAACAGCTTGCCGCCAACCTTCCAGACATCCGAATTGCCCCATTGCACCACATGGCTGGTGGCCTTGAGGGAGCCGCAAAATGTGTTGAATTCTTCGCGTGTCATGGGCGGGTGGTAACACAGGTTAACGCGCTGAGGTCAGATTCTGAGCAACGCGAGGAGAAGTGCAGGTTTCAGACCCAAAAGTGCGATTTTGGAGTTAATTTTCCGTAAAACTGCCTAAAGCTTAGGCAGTTTTGAGCCCGCGATGCCGTCGCATTTGCACAAAAATTAGGCAAATTTACCAAGATTAATGAAGATTGGGTTAATGCCGGACATGTGGCACGGGGGCGAGAGGCGGACAGACCGCGTCTGAAATCGGATCGAAAAGGACGATCAAGTCAGGATCAGTGACGGCCCGTGGGGTGGCGCAGCGACCGGAGTTCACCCGAGCTTTATGCCCGCCAGATACATCTTCCGAAATTGCGAGGCGCAGGGGCGGGCCAAAGCGCCAGCCCGTCCGGACGGGCCG
>CAZCEW010000047.1:8631-18277 GCA_964497775.1 uncultured Rhodobacterales bacterium | reverse complement strand
GGATCGGCACCCGCTGACAGCTTGCCCACCGCCATCTCGCCCCACATCAGGCCACCTTGCTCGGTGAAATCCATCTCCGTGTCAGGTGCATTATAGAGCTTATCGGCCCGCAGATTGAAATGCGGAGCCAGCGCCGCGACAGCCGCTTGGCGCACGGTCTTGGCCTCTTCAGGGCTGGCGGTTTTGTCCTGCACGAAGCGGAACCCCTCAAGACGGCCGATCATCTCGCCCTCAACCGTCACTTCACCCTTGTCATTCACGTCAGCCACGAGGCTCTCCTTCTGCTTCAACCGCCGCAGCAAAATGCTGGTGCGCCGATCGACAAATCTTTGGGTCAGCGCGCCGTGAAGCGCATCTGACAGGCGGTCTTCTACAGCGCGCGCAGCGTCTCGCCAATGCTTTTCGTCCTCGACCCACCCCTTGCGCTGCGCCACGTAAGTCCATGTTCTGATATAGGCCAATCGTTTCGACAATGTGTCAATATCACCATCCGTGCGATCAATGCGCGCGATCTGGCCTGACATCCACGCGGCAGGCACGCGGCCCTCATCATGCAAAAAGCCGAAAATCCGTTCCAAAAGCGCGGAATGTTCGCCTTTGGAAATGCCACGAAAATCGGGGATGCAGCAGACATCCCAGAGCAGCTTCACATCATGCGGCGTAGACACCCGCGCATCGACCTCAGCCACGGTTTGCAGCGATTTCAGCGCCGCCAGATCATCGCTTTCACGCGTTCGCGTCAGCCAGTCATCTTGCGTGGGCGTCTCAAGCGAGCGGATAAGCCGGTCAATCGAGCCGAATTCCAACCGCTCATTGCGCCATTGCAGCTTCTTGACCGGCGCAAAGCGCGACGATGTAATCGCCTCGACCACTTTGTCATCCAAAGGGTTGGCCTCGCCGGTGACGCCAAACGTGCCGGGTTCCATATAGCGGCCCGCGCGGCCTGCGATCTGGGCCAGCTCATTGGGCATCAGATACCGCATCCGGCGGCCGTCAAATTTGCTCAGCGCAGAAAACGCCACATGAGAGATATCGAGGTTCAGCCCCATCCCGATAGCGTCTGTGGCCACCAGATAATCGACATCACCGTTTTGATACATCTCAACTTGCGCATTGCGCGTGCGCGGGGAAAGCGCGCCCATGACGACAGCGCATCCGCCCTTTTGGCGGCGGATCAGCTCCGCGATGGCATAAACATTTTCAACCGAAAACCCGACAATCGCGCTGCGCGGCTTCAGCCTGCTTATCTTCTTTGAGCCTGTATAGCTTAGCTCCGAGAACCGCTCCCTGCGCACAAACTGCGCCCGAGGCTCCAGCGCCGCAATCGCCGACTTCATCGTCTCGGCGCCCATAAAGAGCGTCTCATGCAGGCCGCGGGCGCGCAAAAGGCGGTCGGTGAAGACATGGCCACGCTCCGGATCGGCGCACAGCTGAACCTCGTCGACGCCTACGAAATCCGCGCCAATGTCGAGAGGCATCGCCTCGACCGTGCAGACCCAATATTGCACCCGCTCGGGCACGATACGTTCCTCGCCCGTCACCAGCCCCACAACCGAAGGCCCGCGTAAAGCGACGATCTTGTCATAAACCTCGCGCGCCAAAAGGCGCAACGGCAGGCCGATGACCCCCGTGCGATGGGCCAGCATCCGTTCAATCGCATAGTGAGTTTTGCCGGTATTGGTCGGTCCCAGAACCGCCACTATCCGCGCGTCATCGCGCATATCTCAATGGCCCTTTAGAGCTTACAGGTCTTGGCCCGAGATCCGCGCCTCAAGCCGTTCAATGGCGTCTTTTAGGCCCGGACGATGCGGATGTATAGCAAGCGCTGCGCGGTAGGCTTTGAGCGCATTTTCGCGGTCCTCAAGCTCTTCGAGAATGCGTCCCAACCCCTGCATCGCGCCGAAATGGCGCGGGTTCAGTGCCAAAGTGCGGCCAATATCGGCAATCGACAGCGTATATTCCTGCGCCCCGAAAAACGCGGTTGCCCGCGCGTTCCAGCCTTCGGCAAACTCAGGCGCATGGTCTGTCAGGGCGGTGAAATGCTCTATCGCTTTGCGATATTTCTGCTCTCCCATCGCTGTGCGGCCGCGCTCTAGCAGCAAATCCATCGAGGCCGAGCCGGATTTCGACCATTCCGCCCAGATCGATTTCTCGACCTTTTCCCAGTCAGCCAATTCAGGGCTGGCAAGCTGATCGAACAAAGCGTCCAGATCAACCTCCTGTGCCTGCAAGGGCATAACCAGCAGAAATGCCGCAACGACAGGATTGAGAAGCGCATGTAATCTATTCATAACAGTTTAGAGTTTAGCGGCTCTTTTGAGAAAATCGAGAGGCTGCGTGTCACTTTCTAAGGAGAATTCAAAATGAGCGATGTGATTGCAAAGGCCGTAGAGGCTCTTTCCGGCAAGTTGGGCGATGGTTTTGACGGCGTGGTGAAATTCGCCATTGAGGGCGAAGGATCGATCATGGTTGATCAAAACGGCGTGCGCGCAGGCGATGAAGAGGCCGAATGCACGATGAGCGCGGATGCCGAAACGTTCGAGCAAATCCTGTCCGGCGACATGAACCCGACGGCGGCCTTTATGACGGGCAAATTGTCCGTGGATGGCGATATGGGCACGGCGATGAAACTGGGCTCAGCGCTGGCGTGACCCTGACCCCCGCGCCCCTTTATGATGATGTCGCCCAAGGCCCGCATAAAGGCGCGGCCTATTGGCTGAAGGCAGAAGACGGCGTGCGCATTCGCATCGGCGTCTGGGATGGCGGGGATCGCGGCACGGTGCTTTTGTTTCCGGGCCGCACCGAATATGTGGAAAAATACGGGGCGGCGGCGGCAGGCTTTCACGCGCGCGGCTTTAGCACCGTTGTGATTGATTGGCGCGGTCAAGGGCTGGCCGACAGACCTTTGGACAAGCCCGCCATCGGCCATGTCGATGATTTCACCGAGTATCAGCGCGACCTGCGCGCCGTGCTTTCTGCTGTGGCCCAGCTCGACATTCCGCAAAACCTCAGCCTGTTTGCCCATTCGATGGGCGGCTGCATCGGTCTGCGATCTTTGATGGAGGGGCTAGAGGTCAACGCGGCCGTGTTCACTGGCCCGATGTGGGGCATCTCGCTTGATCCGATGCGGCGTGCGGCGGGTTGGGCGATCTCGTCTATTAGCCGCAAGGCGGGTTTTGACACCACCATCGCGCCGGGCACGTTGGAGCAGACTTACGTCCTCGCCCATCCGTTTGAAGACAATATGCTGACGACGGACAAAGCGATGTTTGACTATATGCGCCACCAGCTTGAAACCCACCCAGGTCTGGCCCTTGGCGGCCCGTCGCTGGCTTGGCTCAATGAAGGCTTGCGCGAATGTCACGCGCTCAGCTTGCGTCCTACACCCAATATCCCGGCGCTCACCTATCTTGGCACCAATGAGCGCATCGTAGATGTTAAAGCGATCCATGACCGCATGGCGCGTTGGCCTGCGGGTAAATTGCACCTGATTGAAGGCGCCGAGCATGAGATCATCATGGAGCTGCCCATCACCCGCGACCGTGTGCTCGATGAGGCGGCGGCGCTCTATCTGGGGGAGCTCGGCGCTGGCACTTGACGTGCCACAAAATGAACATAGCTTTCGCTCTTGTGCGATTGCCCTCTCACACCTTATATAGCGGTCTGAGAAGCGGTAATCGCTAAGCGCAAGTAGACGAGCAGCCACCTATGAAGACGCAAAGACTGACCAAGATCTCAAACGCAACAGTGATTGTGGCCGAGTTGAGCCATATTTTCTGTTGCGGCCTGCCACTTTTGATGGCGGTCTTGGCGACCAGTATGCAAGTTGGTGTCAGCAGCAGTTTCTTGTTTTTGCACTATAAGCTCCATGCCTATGAGATCCCGATCCTGATCGGCTCTGGCCTGCTTTTGGTCGTGGGTTTGCTGCTGCAATATATCAGCCACCGGCTTGATTGCCGCTCGACCGGTTGCCATCACGAGCCTTGCGCGCCCAAGAAGATGAAAGTCAGCAAGTTGTTTATTTTCGCAGTGGCCATGTATGCGGTCAATATCGCGATCTATGTGCTGACAGATCACGGCGCGCCCGTGATGCGGTTCAACTAAACCCTTACACCAACACCCCGTCTTGCAAACGCACCGTGCGGTCCATCCGTGCGGCGAGATCCATGTTATGCGTGGCGATCAGAGCGGCCAGCCCCGTGTCACGCGCAAGCCCCATCAATGCGTCAAACACCTGATCAGAGGTCGCAGGGTCCAGATTGCCCGTCGGCTCATCGGCCAGCATCAAGCCGGGGCTATTGGCCAGCGCACGGCAAAACGCGACGCGCTGCTGCTCTCCGCCTGACAGCTCTCCGGGGCGGTGCGTGGCGCGTGGACCGACGCCGACTTTATCAAGCAAGCCGCGCGCATGGGTCTCTGCCGCGCCTTGGCCCACACCTGCGGCCAGTTGCGGCAGCACGACATTTTCAAGCGCGGTAAATTCGGGCAGCAAATGGTGGAATTGATAGACAAAGCCAATCTGCTCGCGCCGTGCAGCAGTGCGCAAGCGATCCCCCTTGCCCGTCATATCCGCGCCTGCAATTTCCACGCGCCCCTCGCTGGGCGTGTCCAAAAGCCCCGCGATATGCAAAAGCGTCGATTTACCCGCACCAGAGGGCGCCACCAAGGCCACAACCTCTCCCGCGCGCACGTCCAGATCCGCGCCGCGCAAGACTTCGATTTCATTGGGCTTGCCCGCGTTATAGACTTTGCGGATTCGGCTGAGCCGCAGCATGTAATCACTCATAACGCAGCGCCTCGACAGGGTTCATCCGCGCCGCGCGCCGTGCTGGAAAAATCGTCACGACGAAGGACAAGAACAGCGACAAAGAGATAGCTTTCAGCACATCGCCCATCTCGAGCCGCGCGGGCAGTTTCGAGATATAGCGCACGGATGGATCCCACACACCGCCGCCCAAGGCCCAGTTCACCACGTCGAAAATCTGGTCGATATAAATCGCGATCAGGCAGCCAAGGATCAAACCGCAGATCGTGCCGATTACCCCGACAGAGGCCCCGCAGATGAAAAACACTCGCAAGATCGAGCCCTGAGACAGCCCCATCGTGCGCAAAATCCCAATGTCACGCCCTTTGTTTTTGACCAGCATGATCAGGCCAGAGACGATATTCATCGAAGCGATCAGCACAAGAATGGAGAGGATCAGGAACATCACATTGTCCTCCATCTCCAGCGCTTGCAAAAACGCGCCCGAGCTGTCGCGCCATGTCCATAAAATCGCCCCCGCACCGGCGGCATCCATTATGCCCGACGCGTAAGAGGCCACATCTTCCGGATCGTCCAAAATCACTTCAATTTCATCGGCTAAGCCTTCGCGGTTGAAGTAGTCCTGCGCTTGGGCAAACGGCATATAGACCCGCGTACGGTCGATATCGTAGCGGCCCACCTGGAAGATATAGACCACCTCAAAAGCCGAGACGCGCGGGCTGGTGCCAAAGGCGGTTTTCACCCCATTGGGCGAGATCAGTTTGACCTTATCGCCCACGCCCACGCCCAATTCCCGCGCAACCCCGTTGCCAATAGCGATGCCCTCGCCAAACCGCGAAATATCGCCAAATTGCTCTTGAGGCTCAACCACGCGGCGCACATCCATCAGATCGGATTGCTTAATTCCAAAGACCTGCACACCTGCATTGCCACTGCGTGCCGAGGCCATAACCTGCCCCTTGACCAAAGGGGCTGCCCGCACCACGCCGGGCGCCTCTGCCACCGAGGCCGCGAGCGCGTCGTAATCTTCAATCACCCGCGCGAACGTGCCCGCTTGCGTCGTCTGCCCGTTGGAATAGACCGTCACATGCGCATTGGCGCCCAAGATCGTGTCGACAAATTCATAGCGAAACCCGGATCGCACTGCCAAAGTCACAATCAGCGCCATCACCGCCAACGTGATGCCAATCAGCGAAATCCATGTCATCACCGACACGCCACCCTCGGCACGTTTGGCGCGCAGATAGCGCCAGGCGATCATCCATTCAAATCTTGAAAAAGGCGCGGTTGTCTTGCCCGTGATCTTGGCCACGTTGCTCTCCTGCTCATCTCAGGCGCAGGTTTGCGCCTTTGGGCGTTTGGCGTCAAGCACCGCGCGCATCGGTAACGCGATTGCAACCCGCGCGCCGCTACACCTCACCCCATCGACGTCGTAAATACCCACATGCGGGACAGATCACGCACCACGCCAGAAACGGCGCGTTGCGCGACGCCCCACCGAGCAATGTGCATCGTTCAGGGAGCTTCGTGAGCTCTTACAGGCGCGGACGGAAACGTCCCTCTGTCATCCGCTATTGATGGCGCCATCAATTAACTTTTGAAAGCAGGACTTAGACGTCTCTTTCTACGATCCGCGAGAGTGATTTGAAACGACGGCAGGCTTCAGGGCTTGAGCGGCGCCAAAGTGCAATCCGAAAGGTGGGGACCAGTTTTTCGGAACGAATTGCGCGCCAAAGGGGCTCTTTAAAGCCGTGCTTTGACCACAGGTGCCAAAGCTTCTCCCAGCGCACGCGTATTGTCCGCATCCAGATGCAAACCATCCTCGGGGGAGCATTGCGCCACCGTATTGGCATCGAAAAACCCAACCGATTTTTTGTTGGCGATCTGCGCATAAAGCCCCGCTTGCGCGCGCGAGTTCGCAATCATCTGCGCGCTAATCCCCCATGCCTCACATGCGATCATCGCAGGTGGTGCGACCAGCAAAATATCCGGCGTACCATAGGCATCTTGGCGCCAAGGATGGTGGCGAATGATCTCGATCAACCGCTCGATCCCGCGTCCCGCTTGGGCGGCGGGTTGTTCCAGATAGCTGTCATTTGTACCCAGCATGATAATCACCAGATCAAGCGGCGCATGAGTGTGCAGCGCCGATGGCAAAAGCCTGCCGCCGTTTAGATCAGCGGGGCTGGGATGTTGGTCATAGCAAGTTGTGCGCCCGCGCAGGCCGTCCGCGACAACCTCGACGCCGGGCAATTTGGCAGCCATCGCATTGGGCCAGCGATCTTCAAAGCTATGCCGCCCCTGCCCGTCGGGCACCGAGCCCCAAGTCAGGCTGTCGCCATAACACAAAACTGACTTCATCGCGCCACGCGGCCGTAAATCTGCGCGACTTTCTCAATTGCGGCCTCGGGCGGCAACTCTTCGCTTTCGCCCGTGCGTCGCGAGGTCAGCTCGACCACGCCGTTCTTCAAGCCGCGCGGCCCCACGGTGATGCGCCACGGCAGACCGATCAAATCCATCGTTGCGAACTTGCCGCCCGCCCGCTCGTTGCGATCATCATAAAGAGGCTCAAGGCCCAGAGCAGTCAGCGAGCCGTAAAGCGCCTCACAGGCCGCATCGGCTTCATCGTCGCCCTGCTTGAGGTTCACAATCCCGCAATGATAGGGCGTGACACCTTCCGGCCAGATGATGCCTTTATCGTCATGGCTGGCCTCGATAATCGCGCCCAGCAAGCGCGACACGCCAATCCCGTGACTGCCCATATGCACAGGCGTGGGCTTACCATCAGGCCCTTGCACAGTCGCGCCCATCGCCTCAGAATACTTCGTGCCAAAGTAGAAAATCTGGCCCACTTCAATGCCGCGCGCGGTGCGGCGACGCTCTTCCGGGACCTCGTTGAACAAGGCCTCATCATGCGTCTCGTCGGTGCGCGCGTATTTGGTGGTGAACTCCTCCATCACCGCCGCGCAATCGGCGTGGCTGGTGTAGTCAATCTCGCGGTCGCCAAAGCTCAGATCAGTGACGGCCTTGTCATAGAACACTTCACTCTCGCCCGTTTCGGCCAGCACCAGAAACTCATGCGTGTCATCGCCGCCAATCGGCCCGCTATCAGCGCGCATCGGGATGGCTTGCAGGCCCATCCGCTCATAGGTGCGCAAGTAGCTGACCAGATGGCGGTTATAGGCATGCAGCGCGTCTTCCTTGGTCAGATCAAAATTATAGCCATCCTTCATGTAGAATTCACGGCCTCGCATCACCCCGAACCGAGGCCGCACCTCGTCGCGGAATTTCCACTGGATCTGATAAAGCGTCAGCGGCAGATCTTTATAGCTGCTCACGTGAGAGCGGAAGATATCCGTCACCAATTCTTCCGCCGTGGGCGTGAACAGCATGTCGCGATCATGGCGGTCTTTGATGCGCAACATCTCGGCGCCATACGCATCATAACGCCCGCTTTCGCGCCACAGATCAGCCGATTGAATGGTTGGCATCAGCATCGCATGATGGCCCGCGCGCGCTTGTTCTTCATGCACAATATCTTCGATCTTGCGCAGCACCTTATAGCCCAGAGGCAGCCACGAATAGATCCCCGCACTGGCCTGCTTGATCATACCTGCGCGCAGCATATAGCGATGCGATACGATCTGCGCATCGGCAGGCGTTTCTTTCAGGACCGGCAAGAATGATCGGCTGAGGCGCATAGGACTTCTCCGTGATATGCATAGTCTGGATATGTGCTTTATGCGTTATACAAGTGCTGAGCAAGTTGAGGGCGCCGGATTTAGGATTTTTGCCAAGGCGAGGCATCAAGAGCGGTTGCACCCAAAGGAGCAACGCGGCACTGAGGGAACAGCTACCGAGGGAGGAGCAGTGATGTCGAAGGAAGTTATCGGTTTCATAGGCGTAGGCCTGATGGGTCACGGCATGGCAAAAAATATCGTGCAAGGCGGCTATGATCTGCATGTGATCGCCCATAAAAACCGCGCGCCCGTCGATGATCTGGTCTCACTCGGCGCGACGGAAGCCAAGACGCTCAAAGACCTCGCCGCAACCTGTTCCGTCATCCATATCTGCGCGCCCGGCTCGCCTCAGGTCGAAGCCATTGTCGAGGCTTTGATGGGCGCGATGAAGCCCGGCACGGTGATCGTCGATTGCTCCACGTCTGATCCTACTTCCACCACAGCCCTCGCAGCCAAGCTGGAGGCCGCAGGCTTTCACATGGCCGACGCGCCTTTGGGTGGCACGCCCGTGCAAGCCGAAGCCGGAGAACTCGCGACAATGATAGGCACCAGCGACGAGACCTTCGCGCGCCTCAAGCCAGTGCTCAGCACTTGGGCCGGTGCCATCGTCCATCTCGGCGCATCAGGCGCGGGCCATAAGATGAAGCTTTTGAACAATTTTCTGGCGATGGGCTATGCGGCGATGTATTCCGAAGCGTTGGCCTTGGCCGAGAAATCCGGCCTCAGCACCGCGCAATTTGACAGCGTCATCCGCGGCTCGCGCATGGATTGCGGCTTCTACCAGACCTTCATGGCCTACGCCGTCGAAGGCAATCGTGAAGCGCATAAATTCACGCTGACCAATGCGCTCAAAGATATGCGCTACTTGGAATCTATGGCGGATGGCGTGGCACTGGCCAACCCGATTGGCAATGCAGTCAAGAACAGCTTCGCGCTCGCCCATGCCGCAGGAGGCGACGGGCCAGAAGACTACGTCCCGCATCTGGTCGACTATGTCGCGCGCCGAAACGGCTTGAACCGGTCGTAAATCCGCGCCCCTCTCTCTGACCCAAAAATATCCCGGGGGAGGCGAATGCCGGCCGGGGGCGGAGCCCCCATAATAATAAAACTCGGCGGAGCCCCCATAATAATAAAACTCGGC
>CAZCEW010000047.1:0-8531 GCA_964497775.1 uncultured Rhodobacterales bacterium | reverse complement strand
CGGAGCCCCCATAATAATAAAACTCGGCGGAGCCCCCATAATAATAAAACTCGGCGGAGCCCCCATAATAATAAAACTCGGCAGAGCCCCCTCGCCTTCAGGTCACGTCACGAAATGCAGCGTGTCAAATGTCGCGCGCCAGCCTGCGACCTCACCTGCCAGAGCACTCGGATCATTCGATTGCAACGCGGCCATGATCAAACGCGCAAGCTCGGGCGCATCATTGGCCGTCATCCCCCAGCGCACCAGTTCCGGCGTGCCAAAGCGCAGCCCGTTCATATCGCCCGACACGTCCTTGATCGGCAAGCCAATGCCGCACGCCAAGAACCCCGCCTGACGTAATTTCTTCGACGCCGTCTGCCCGCCGCCAAACTGTGCCGCCTCAAGCGCAAACTGATGCGACCGCGTGGCCCCTTCGCGCGTCTTGAACACAGGCGCGTCTGCGGCTTCCAATTCTTCCGCCAAAGCCCGCGCCATGGAAACCATCTCGGCCGCATAGGCCTCCCCGTGATCACGCCAGTCAAGCATGGTAATCGCCAAAGCCGCAGATTTCGCCGCGTCGAAATTCGCCGTCATCCCCGGGAAAGCAATCACATCCAGCGCCTCGGCGATCTCGGCATCATTGGTGACGATCAAGCCACCAGCCGGGCCGCCAAGGCTTTTATAGGTGCTCATCGTCATGAAATGCGCGCCGTGATCCAAAGGATTTGACCAAGCGCGTCCCGCGATCACCCCGCATTGATGGGCCGCGTCAAACATCACTTTGGCGCCGACCTCATCGGCAATGGCACGCACGCGCGCGACGGGATGCTCTAACAAATTCAGCGAACTGCCAATCGTGATCAGTTTCGGGCGCAGCTCTCGCGCCAGCGCAGCCAGGCCCTCAGCATCGACCGTATAGCCATCGGCATTGACCGGAGCTTGCACGATCTTCACCCCGTAAAGCCCTGCGCAGCCCAGTTGATGATGGGTCACATGCCCGCCCACACTTGCAGGCGGCACGATGATTGTGTCGCCCGGTTTGCAGGTCGCCATGAAGCCATAAAGATTGGCAATCGCACCCGAGGGCACGCGGATTTCGGCGTATTTCGCGCCAAACACTTCGGCGCAAAGCTGGGCCGCGATCACTTCGATTTCCTCGATCGCTTCCAGCCCCATCTCGTATTTGTCACCGGGATAACCCAGCGACGGGCGCGAGCCGAGCCCTGCGGCCAGCAAAGCCTCCGCGCGCGGGTTCATCACATTGGTTGCGGGGTTGAGGTTGAAGCATTCGCGCTCGTGAATGTCGCGGTTGCGCGTGGTCATTTGCTCGACCCGCGCGGCAATATCGGGCGAGCTCATCTGGTCTATGCGCGCCGCAATCTCCTGCACCCGCGTCTCGCAAATTTCGGGCACCCAAGGGCGGTGGGCAAGTGTCATGGGATGTCCTTCAGCTTACAGAAACGTCGGCCTCAAGCGCTGCGGCCAGCGACATGAACCGCGCCTCAGCCACTTCGCCAAACAAGTCCCGCGTCTCGGGGTGCAGTTTCAACTTCAACAACCGCTTCTTAGGATGCCAGCTCAGCGCCCCCATCGTGTCGCGGCTTTGCACAGAAAACATCGCGCCAAAACGCATCGCTTTGCCCAAAACTTCGGCCTTCTTCAATTGCTTCTCGGGCAGCAATTCAAACAGCGGGTCAAACCGCGTCCCGTCGCGCGAGTTCTTGTAGCGGTGAAGAAGGGCCACGCCCAAAAAGATCCGCCCCGGATGATCAAGCCCACCTAGATTGGCCCGCGTCGCGTTCTCGAAACACACTTCAGCGCGGTAGTCAGGATGGGCGCGCCATGTCACATCATGCAGCAGCGTCGCCGCTTTGATCAGCCGCATTTGCGCGTGGGGCTCGTTCTTGAACAAGGGCTCGATGAACCCAAACAGGCTTTTGCCGAAGCCCGGGATGCGCGCATATTGGCGCTCGTCATAGCGGCACGCCTCGATCAGCGGGTCGCGGCGCTTCATCTCGGGCGGCATTTGCTCATACAAAAGCCCCTCGCGAATACCGTAGCTGGAGGTCGCGATGTATTCGGGCTTGAAGCGTTGAACCAGCGATTTGAGCACTTGCGCCGCATAAGGCACCAGCCGCATCCGCGCTTCAGAATTGCCCGTCAGCGCGCGCAAATCATCGACGGATTTGCCCGACATCCATTTGACAGTCGACAAGATCGATTTGCGCGTCATGCGGTATTCATGGAGCACTTTCAAAGGGTAGCCGCGCCGCTCCATATCGAGGCGTGCAATCGCGCGCCACGAGCCGCCGACCAGATAGAGCGTCTTGTAGTCGCCATCCATCTGGGCGCGCAGATCATCGACCGTCTCGTCAATCAACGCCTTGCGCGCTTTGCTGCCGCCTTTGATCTCCATCAGTTTGAGCGGGCCCAATTGCGACGATACTGCCCGCCCGACCTCGCCGCCCGACATTTCTGCCAGCTCCATGGACGAGCCGCCGATATCGCACATCAAACCTTTTGCGTCAGGCCAGCCCAGAAAGACCCCTTCCGCCGATAATCGCGCCTCTTCCACGCCCGAGACGACCCACAGCTTGAGGCCCGTTTCGCGCTCGACCTCTTCGCAAAATTCCGGGCCGTCCTTGGCGTCGCGCACCGCAGCCGTGGCCACGGATGTCATCGGGGTGATGTCCATCCCCTTGGCCAAAAGCGCAAACCGCTTGAGCGCAGACAAAGCCCGCGCGCGCCCCTCAGGGTTCAGATAGCCCGTGTCAGAGACCCCTTGGCCCAGACCCGCCATAATCTTTTCGTTGTAGAAATAGGCCGGGCTGCGCGCCGCACCGTCAAACACCACCAGCCGGACAGAGTTTGAGCCGACATCAATCGCGCCCACCCGTTTGAGCGCCTTGGCCTTAGGATCATTGAAAAGCGGACGGCCAAACGGGCCGTGATCGTCACTTGCAGGCTCTGGCGCACCGTCCATCCCGAGGCTCACTTTTTGTACGTCTCAACTTGGGCTGACACTGCACGGATCAAGGCCCAAAGGTCAATCTTTCGAATGCGCCAATTCCGGCACGTCACCCGCCCCCGCAGAGCCGCGACCCGACAGCGAGGGGTTTTCCATAAAGAAGCGGTGGCAATTAAATGGCTGATCCTCGGCGTCAAACTTCTTGCGCGTGTAGCTGCCATCAGGCCCCAGAACCCAGGATTGCGCGGTATCGGCAAGGTTGGCGGCCATGATCTGGCTCATCACTTGCGCTTGCACCGTCTTGTTGGTGATCGCCACCAACGTCTCGACGCGGCGATTGAGATTGCGACCCATCCAATCGGCCGATGATATATAGACCTTCGCCTTTTTCGCCGGCAGCCCGTGGCCATTGCCAAAACACACGATGCGCGAATGCTCTAAAAAGCGCCCGACGATGGATTTGACACGGATATTCTCGCTTAACCCCTTAATGCCGGGGCGAAGTCCGCAGATGCCGCGCATCACGAGGCTGATTTTCACGCCTGCCTGAGAGGCCGCATAAAGCGCGTCGATCACGTCAGGCTCGACCAGTGAATTCATCTTCGCCCAGATTTCCGCGGGACGCCCCTCACGCGCATGATCGGCCTCGCGCCCAATTTGCTTGATCAGCTTCTTCTTGATGCCCATGGGCGAAATATAAAGGTTTTCCAGCTTGGCAGGCTGCGCATAGCCGCCCACGTAGTTGAAGACTTTCGTCGCATCGCGCCCCAGACCGGGGTCGCAGGTAAACAAGCTCAGATCGGTATAAATCCGCGCCGTGATGGGGTGATAATTGCCAGTGCCGTAATGGGTGTAGGTCACCAGCTGATCGCCTTCGCGCCGCACCACAGTGCTGATCTTCGCATGCGTTTTGTAGTTGATGAACCCGTAGACCACATGCGCGCCAGAGCGTTCCAGCTTGCGCGATTGGCGGATATTTGCGGCCTCGTCAAAGCGCGCTTTCAGCTCTACCAAAGCGGTGACGGATTTGCCGTTCTCTGCCGCTTCGCAAAGTGCGTCGACGATCGGGCTTTCATTAGACGTACGGTAGAGCGTCTGCTTGATCGCCACCACATCCGGGTCGCGCGCGGCTTGGGCCAGAAAGCGGATCACCATGTCGAACGACTCGTAAGGGTGATGCAGAAGCATGTCCTTTTGGCGGATTGCGGCGAACATATCGCCGTCATTGTCTTGCACGCGTTCGGGCACGCGCGGCGTGAATTGCGGCCAGAGCAGATCGTGGCGCGCGTCAGAGACCAGCTCTCCCAGATCGCTGAGCCCGATCATGCCGTTAATCTCGACCGTATCGCGGTCCGTGACCTCTAGCGATTTCATCACCAGATTGCGCAGTTTCGGAGGGCTACCTGCGCTCAGCTTCAAGCGCACCACTTCGCCGCGGCGGCGTCGCTTCAGCGCCACTTCAAACTCGCGCACCAGATCTTCGGCCTCATCCTCGACCTCCAGATCACTGTCGCGCAACACCCGAAACGAGCACACGCCCGAGGTTTGATAGCCCGGAAACATATCCGATATCTTGAGCATCAACAGCTCTTCCATCGGCAAATAGCGCTGCTGGCCGCGCGGTGACGGCAGCGACACAAAGCGGTTGATCTGCGCAGGGATCGGCAACAGCGCCTGCAAGCTGCGCCCGTCACTGTCGCGGACCAGCTGCAACGCCAGCGAGTAGCCCGCATTGGGAATAAACGGGAACGGATGCGCGGGATCAATCGCCAAAGGCGAGAGCACTGGAAACACGTTCGACATGAAATAACTGTCTAGAAACGCGCGGTCATCCTCGCTGATCGTGTCTTGGTTCAGAAGCAAAATCCCCTGCTCTGCCATCAGCTTTGTCAGCTCGACCCAGACCTCATCTTGCTTGGCAATCAACGCGCGCGCGTCCTTGTCGATCAGCACCAATTGCTCGGCAGGCGTCAGCCCGTCGGTCGAGGGCGTCGTGTTGCCCGCAATCGCCAATTCGCGCAAACCCGCGACGCGCACGGTGTAGAATTCATCGAGGTTCGTGGCCGAGATCGACAAAAACCGCACCCGCTCCATCAGCGGCACACGCGGGTTCGAGGCCTCGTCAAGTACGCGCCAATTGAAGGCCAGCCAGCTCAGCTCGCGGTTGAAAAACCGCGCAGGCCCGGAGAAATCCGACATCGACAAATCAACAGGCGGCGCAAAATCGCCTTCAAGGAAATTCGCCACGCTCATCGCGCTCGATTTAATGTCAGATTGTAACGTCACAGGGACTTATGCCGGATCAGAGGTGTTTTTGTCCAGTAAACCTTCCAACACGTCACGCGCGAGGCTTTGACCGATAGGGCGTTTTTCGGCCATGGCGCGGCTGTCCATCTGCTCGACCAGCATATGTGCGGCGGCGAAACTGCCCGGCAGGCGCGCGATGATGTAGTCCAATAACTTGGCTGGTATGTTGATCTGGCGCTCGGAGAATTGCTTCATCAACACCGCCGTCAGCAGCATATCATCAGGGCTCTCAATCTTGGCAATGGCCGTGGCCTGCATCCGGCTGGCGAGATCAGCGATGGCGAATTCCAGCGCGGTGGGCGGGCTTTGCGAGGTGATCAGCAGTGCATGCCCACCCGCTTGCATCAGGTTGTGAAAGTGAAACATCTGGGTCTCGGCGTCACGGTCGCAGGTGATTTGGTCGATATCTTCGACGACCCAAGGCCCTTGCGCCGCCTCTGCCAGATCAAGCGTGTTGAGCGCATCGGCACTTGTTACCTGCGCCCCTGTCTCACTGGCCCAGACATGCGCCAGATGCGTCTTGCCAGAGCGCGCAGGCCCCGTCAGCACCATCTTGGCTTGCGGCCAGTCCCCCCAGTTTTCCAGCAGCGCCACGGCAAGCTGATTGGCGGGTGAGACGAAGAAATACTCGCGCCCCAAAGCCTGCTTATGCGGCAAGGCGAATGTAAGCTGCTCGGCCATGGGTTAGTCTTCGTCAGGCGGCAGATCGTCCAGACCACGGTAGAGCAGCCCGGCGCGGTATTGCTCGATCCCGAAGCGCGCGATGACGCCAAGTGAGGCCGCGACAGGCACGGCGATCAGCATGCCGACGAAACCAAAAAGCGCGCCGAAAACCGACAGAGCGAACATCAGCCAGACAGGATGCAGGCCCACGCTTTCGCCCACAAGTTTTGGCGTCAGGATATTGCCTTCAAGGAATTGGCCTACACCAAAGATGATTGCCACGGCCAAGATCCAGATCGGATCGCCCCAGAACTGAAACAGCGCCAGACCGATGGCCAAAGCGCCGCCAATCAGCGCGCCGATATAGGGGATGAACGACAACAGCCCTGCCACAAAGCCCACGACTAGCCCAAAATTCAGCCCTGTCAGCGCCAAGCCAACGGCGTAAAACACGCCCAGGATCGAACAAACCGTCAATTGACCGCGCACGAAGCTGGCAAGCGTCTCGTCGATCTCGGAGGCAATCGCACGGATGCGCGGCGCATGATCGCGCGGCAACAGCGTGTCGATTTTGGCGACCATATTGTCCCAATCCAAGAGCAGATAGAATGACACGACCGGCACGACGACAATGAACAAGAGCGCGTTGATCACACCCAAAGCCGAGCTGAACACCGATTGCGCCAGCTCCGCACCGCGTTCGCGGATCGTCTCGCCAAAGCTGCTGAGCGATTGGCGCAGCGTGCTTGTCTCGTCGCCCAAAGCGGGGAACCGCTCGGCCAGAAAATTCTGCAAACGCTTGAACAGATCTGGCGCGATCTCGAACAGGTCAATCGCTTGCTCGATCAGATTTGGCAGGATCCACACGGCCATCAGCAAGAACACAAACAGCGCCACAACGCTGATAATTAGCGTCGCGATAACGCGGCTGGCACCCATCCGCTCCAGCCTGTCGGCGACCGGATCAAGGAAATACGCGATCGCGCCACCGACCAGAAAAGGCAAGATAACGTCACCCAAAAACCACAGCGCGGCAAAGAAGATCACCGCGGCAACACCCCAAATTTTCGCCTGAACCTGAACCGGAAGTGCCATAGATCGCCTGCTTTTTAACGCGTTAGATTCTTTATGACGCATCCACAGAGTTTCAGCCAGACCCATCCTTGGCTCAGGTGCGACACTAAAGCCTGACTGTTTTACTTGAAATTCACCCCTGTCCGGCTATCTCAGAGCGAAGAAATCAACAAACAAACACACAGACATAGGGATAGTACCGATGGGATTGCGCCAGTCGCTCGACAAATTCTTCGCTCACGAGGCCTCGGGGGGCATCTTGCTGATGCTGTCCGCCGTGGCCGCTTTGATCGTTGCCAATACAGCTGCGCTGAGCCCGTTTTATGACAAATTCCTCGGCGCCTATCTAACTGTTGAACTCAATGGCGGCGGCATCTCGAAACCGCTGATCTTGTGGATCAATGACGGGTTGATGGCCGTGTTCTTCTTCCTGATCGGGCTGGAATTGAAGCGCGAGCTTCTGGAAGGCAAACTGAAAAATCCGCGCGACATCGTTCTGCCGGGCCTGTGTGCGGTGGGCGGCATGGCCGTGCCTGCGCTGGTTT
This sequence comes from uncultured Rhodobacterales bacterium, assembly GCA_964497775.1. Taxonomy (GTDB): domain Bacteria; phylum Pseudomonadota; class Alphaproteobacteria; order Rhodobacterales; family Rhodobacteraceae; genus Litoreibacter. The sequence goes on along the minus strand of CAZCEW010000047.1, from coordinate 992 downwards.
TCGTGTTCTTCAACCTCGACAGCCCCGAGACTTTGAAAGGCTGGGCCATTCCAGCAGCGACCGACATCGCATTTGCCTTGGGCATTCTGGCACTAGTGGGCGCGCGCGCGCCGACCTCGTTGAAAGTGTTCTTGCTGACGCTTGCCATTCTAGATGACCTTGGCGCGATCATCATCATTGCGCTGTTCTACACGGCCGATTTGTATGTCGAATATTTGCTGATGGCACTGGTGCCACTGGCCGCGCTAATCTGGCTGAACATTCGCGGCACGCACCGGTTGGCGCCTGCGATTTTGCTGGGCGCGATCATGTGGTTTCTGGTCCTCGAATCCGGTGTCCACGCGACGCTTGCGGGCGTGGTTACTGCCTTTTGTATCCCGCTAAAGGATAAGTATGGCAAGTCGCCGCTCCACTCGCTCGAGAACGGTCTGACGCCTTATGTGCTTTACCTGATCATCCCGATTTTCGCCTTCGCAAATGCGGGCGTCGTGCTGAAAGGCATGTCGATGGAAGCTTTGATGGCGCCGCTGTCACTGGGCATCATGATGGGGCTTTTGGTCGGCAAGCAGATCGGCGTCTTTGGCGTGGCATTCCTTGTGGTCAAATTGGGTTTGGCAAAACTGCCGCATGGCGCTAATTGGCTGCACATCTACGGCGTCGCCTGTCTGGCGGGGATCGGCTTTACCATGTCGCTCTTCATCGGTGCACTCAGCTTTGACGATCCGGCGCTGATGAACCAAGTGCGTTTGGGCGTGCTGTCGGCCTCGGTCATCTCAGCCATCTTGGGCTTTGGCGCTTTGATGCTGGCTTATGCCAGATCGGGCGTGGAGCCAGAAGTCGCAGAAAAAGTCGCGGCTTAGAACGTTACAGGCCGGGTGCGACCAGCAGCGCCAAAAGCGCTGACAGCACTGTCGGATAAAACCCCGCCGCAAAGCCAAATGCGCGCAGCGGCGGGGAAATATGATAGCCAACCCAAAACAAGATCCGCGTGA
>CAZCEW010000046.1:0-18282 GCA_964497775.1 uncultured Rhodobacterales bacterium | reverse complement strand
CCGCTGCCGTCCGCAGATGAGATCGAGGCGCAGGCGAAGGTTGCGTTTGTCTCCAAGGCCGATGCGCAGATGATCCGCGATTGTGTAATCTACCGCGATGATGATCTGATCGTGCTCAACAAACCTGCCGGGTTGCCTGTGCAAGGCGGCTCGAAAACCACGCGCCATATTGACGGGATGGCGGCGGCTTTGATGTATGATCGCGAGGACACGCCGCGCCTAGTCCATAGGCTCGACAAAGACACATCGGGGGTTCTGGTTCTGGCGCGCACGCAAGCGGCGGCCAGTCATCTGACAAAGGCGTTTCGTCATAAGAACACCCGCAAGATTTACTGGGCGATGGTGGCTGGCGTGCCGTACCCGAAAATTGGCACGATCAAATACGGTCTGGTCAAGGCGCCCGGGCACGGCAAAGGCGGCGAGGGCGAGAAGATGCATTGCGTCCACCCGCGAGACGTGGACGAGACTTATGGCGCGAAGCGGGCTTGGACTGACTATGCGACGCTGTGCTTTCTGGGCCAGCGCGCCGCGTGGATGGCTTTGGTGCCGGTCACAGGACGCACGCATCAATTGCGCGCGCATATGGCCGAGATGGGCCATCCGATCGTGGGTGACGGCAAATATGGCGGCGCGGGTCAAGAGAACCAAGGCGACGGCTGGGGCAGCGAGTTGGGCGATGAGATTTCCAAGAAAATGCACCTGCATGCGCGGTCTTTGACGATTGAGCACCCGACATCTGGCGCAGAGATGCAGTTCACTGCACCGCTTCCGGCTCATATGAAAAAGACATGGGACTATCTGGGTTGGGCCGAGACGGATGTGCCGGTTGATCCGTTTGACGGGGACGAGCAATGGCAGAGCTGAAGCTCGCTATTTTCGATGTCGACGGCACGCTGATCGACAGTCTGGCGCATATCAAATGGGCGATGAATGTCGCGTTTGAAGCGCAAGGTGTGGCCAAGCCCGCCGAGCAGGACATTCGCGGCATCATCGGCCTGTCACTGCCCGTCGCTATGGCACGCCTTGCACCTGATCTGGATGAGCCCGCCCGCACTGATCTGGTGCGCGCTTACGGCGAGGCGTTCAAGACGCAAGCCGAGGCCAAACCGGATGTTTCGTTTTTTGACGGCGCATTGGATGTGTTGAACGATCTGGCGCGCCGCGATGAGGTCCTTCTTGGCGTGGCCACGGGCAAGTCGCGCCGTGGGATGGATCGCATTTTGAACAATTACCAGTTGGGCAAACTGTTCCAAACGGTTCAAGTTGCCGATGACCACCCCTCTAAGCCGCACCCGTCGATGATTGAAGCGGCACTTAGCGAGACGGGGGTTGAGGCCGAGAACGCCGTCATTATTGGCGATACCAGTTTCGATATGGAGATGGGACGACTTGCAGGTATCGCTACGATTGGCGTGCGGTGGGGCTACCATGAGGATGCAGCACTCGCACCTTTCGCCGATCATATGATCGACAGGTTTGGCGATCTTGACGCGGTGCTTGAGACTGTCTGGCAAGGTGCGCAATGAGCGAGTGGGCGGCGAAACGATTTTGGACCGACACCAATGTTGTGCAAGAGGGTGAGGGCTTTGCCATCCACCTTGATGCGCGCCCAGTACGTACACCTGCCAAAGCGCCTTTGATCCTGCCCAGCCAAGCGATGGCCGATGCGGTTGCCGCGGAATGGGAGGCGCAGGGCGACAAGATAGATCCGTTGACGATGCCTTATACCCGTTCGGCGAATGCGGCGATCGACAAGGTGACGTCGCAAAAAGCGGAAGTGGTCGAAATGATCGCGGCTTATGGTGATAGCGATCTGATCTGCTACCGCGCGGATAGCCCACAAGGGCTGGTTGCGCGTCAGGCGGCAGGATGGGACCCGCTGGTTGACTACGCAGCGACCGAGTTAGGGGCGCCATTGGTCTTGGTCACGGGCGTCATGCATCTGCCGCAAGACCCTGAAAGTCTCCAAAGCCTTACCGATCATGTTGCGGCGCTTGATCCGTTCCAACTGACAGCTTTTCATGACTTGGTGTCGCTGTCGGGCTCTCTGATCATGGGCTTTGCCGCGATCCGAGGCTATGCGAGCCCCACAGATCTTTGGGATTTAAGCCGAATCGATGAGCAGTGGCAGATCGAGCAATGGGGCGAGGATGAGCTGGCGATGGAGCAAGCGGGGCTCAAAAGGGCTGCTTTTCTTCATGCGGCGCAGTTTTATGCATCTTGCTCCTGAATTGACCCTAATGCGGGCTTTTTCAGTATCCTCGGTGAAGATTCACGCAAAACGCTCTGTTTTTTCAGGATTTTGCGGAAAATTACCGTAGGTCACATCGCTGATTCATCTTGACGTTTAGGCGTCGATTTGGCCTTATTTGCCCCTCATAGGAGGGGGAGTTCTCCGTGAATCGCTTCTGGTCGGGTCACCGGCTAGGAAAATCGTCCTAAAATGGGCGAACCATCAGGAAGAGGTAAAAAATGAAGAAATCTGTATTTCTTGGCGCCCTGACAGTTGCTGGCATCATTGCTGGCGGTGCTACGGCGGCCACGCTTGACGAAGTCAAAGCGCGTGGCAAACTGAACTGTGGCGTGACGACTGGTGTTCCAGGCTTCGCTGAGCCCGACGCGAATGGCGTTTGGCAAGGATTTGACGTGGCTGTGTGCCGCGCAGTTGCTGCCGCCGTGCTGGGTGATGGCTCTGCTGTCGAATTCGTTCCAACAACTGGTAAAACACGCTTTACCGCTCTGGCTTCTGGCGAGATCGATATGCTGGCGCGTAACACCACTTGGACATTCTCGCGCGATGTGGATCTGAAGTTCGAATTCACTGGCGTTAACTACTATGACGGCCAAGGCTTCATGGTTCCTAAAGAGCTGGGCGTATCTTCCGCGACTGAGCTGGACGGCGCGACTGTTTGTATCCAAACCGGTACAACAACAGAGCTGAACTTGGCGGATTACTTCCGTTCCAACAACATCAGCTACGAGCCTGTTCCAATTGAAACTGGCGCGGAAGCTGTTCAGCAATACAATGCTGGCGCCTGCGACGTTTACACAACTGACGCATCCGCTTTGGCTGCTCAGCGTGCAAACTTCGAAGATCCTTCGGCACACGTTATTCTGCCAGAAATCGTATCCAAAGAGCCTCTGGGCCCGCTGGTACGTCACGGCGATAACGAATGGGCTGACATCGTCCGTTGGACACTGAATGCTATGATCACAGCTGAAGAGCTGGGCGTGACTTCCGTGAACCTCGACGAGATGGCTGCTGGTTCCAACAACCCAGAAATCAACCGTCTGCTGGGCACCGAAGGTGACCTGGGCGCGATGCTGGGTCTGGGCACATCCTGGGCGAAAGACGCTCTGGCAGTTGCTGGTAACTACGGCGAAGTCTTCGAGAAGAACATTGGTGAGAACACACCGATTGGTCTGGCTCGCGGCCTGAACGCACAGTGGACAAATGGTGGTCTGATCTACTCCCCACCATTCCGCTAGGATAACCACTCAGGGGCGCAGCATCAGTTGCGCCCCTGATGCTTTAAGACCTCGCTTTGCACGGCATGTTGCATTGCAACCCACTGGCACCCTCCCGCGCATCTAGACGCATATAAATCCGGGGCCAGCCAACAGACAGGGGACGTCATTGATGACGACATATGTTGACCCTCAAGCGGCCACCACGCCCGCTGGGTCGTTTAAGCTATCCATGCTTCTAAACGACACGCGCTACCGGTCGCTGACTTTCCAATTTATCGCACTGATCGCAATCATCGCCTTTATGGCGTTTGTCGGCGGCAATCTGGTGCGCAACCTGCAAGCCGCAGGTCTCAATATCTCCTACAATTTCCTTGGTGATCCGGCGGGGTACGATATCAACCAGCGCCCGATTGAGTATAACTCGCAATCGAGCCATGGCCGCGCTGCCGTGGTTGGGCTGCTCAATACGCTGATCGTGGCGTTTCTGGCCTGTATCACGGCCACTGTTTTTGGCGTCATTGCGGGTATCTTGCGCCTGTCAAATAACTGGATTGTCGCGAAGCTAATGAGCTTTTACGTCGAGATTTTCCGCAATGTACCGGTGCTGATCTGGATCTTGATTATCTTCTCGGTGATGATCAACGCGATGCCAAAACCCGGCGCGTTCCGGGGGGAGGACGCGACCGCGTCGATGGCGTTCTTTGACACCATCGCTTTTACCAATCGCGGGGTGTTTACGCCTTCGCCACAGTTCACAAACTCTTTCGCGGCCACCGCCGAGAGCGGTGCAACCTCAGGTGGGATCGACTGGCTGCTGGTGATCGGTGCACTGATCTTGTCGTTCTTTGTGGCTCGCAAGATTGGAAATTGGGCAACCAACACGCAAAACGCGACGGGTGTTCGTCCGACAACTTGGTACCTGACACTGGCCTCATGGGTCTTGCCGGTGCTGGCTGTGTTGATGTTCTTGGGACTGACCTGGGATGTGCCAGAGCTTAAAGGCTTCAACTTCAAAGGCGGTCTGCAAATTCGCGGCTCGCTGATCGCGCTATGGTTTGCGCTGGCGATTTATACCGGCGCCTTCATTGCCGAGAACGTGCGTGCGGGCATCTTGGCGATTTCTCAAGGTCAGACTGAAGCCGCCGGCGCATTGGGGCTCAGGCCTAACAAGATCATGAACCTTGTTGTGTTGCCGCAAGCGCTGCGCGTGATTATTCCGCCGCTAATCTCGCAATATCTCAACATCACCAAGAACTCCTCACTGGCGATTGCGGTGGGCTATATGGATGTGACCGGTACGCTGGGTGGCATCACGCTTCTGCAAACGGGTCGCGCCATCGAGACGGTTCTGTTGTTGATGTTATTCTATCTCACAGTGTCGCTGCTCATCTCGTTTGTGATGAACATATTCAACAACCGTATGAAGCTGCAGGAGCGCTAGGATGTCTGATACAAATGTAGCTTTCGTGCGCACCGAAGAAATCCCTGCCTCACCGCCCCCTACTTCCGAGGCGGGGGTCGTGAAATGGATGCGCGAGAACCTGTTCTCGGGTTGGTTGAACACATTGCTGACTATCGCTGCGATCTACATCATCGTGCGGCTGGTCTATATGGCATTCCCGTGGTTCTACAACGGCGTCTGGGACGCAGGCTCGATCCGTGAATGTCGCGACATCTTGCAGGGCAAAACCGGAGCCTGTTTCGCGGTTCTGGTCGATCGGTGGGATCACCTGATGTTCGGGTTCAAATACCCGCAAACAGAATATTGGCGCCCGACACTGGCGTTTGTGCTTATGCTGGCCGCCGCTATGCCAGTTTTGTTCTCCAAATATCTTCCGCGTAAGTGGATGATCTTCACCGCATTGTATCCATTTATCGGCTTCTGGCTGATCTGGGGGGGCTCGCTATGGGTGCCCCTGACGGTGCTGGCGATTATCATAGTCACAGCGATGATTTTTAGCGGAATTGAAGGTCAAACGCTCAGCGGCCGAAGAGTAGTGTCCGCCGTTGTTGGCGTAATCTCTGCGCTGGGGCTGGCCTATCTGCTCTACACGGGCGCAACGGAGCTTTGGTTTATCGCTGAATCTGTTTCGGCTGGTGAGGGTGTGCTGTCTGGGCTGGCGGGGTTGATCTTCAAGGGCTTGTCGATCTTCACCTTTGTGATGTTCATTCCGATGGGATTGTTCGTCGGATACGCGATCTTCCAATCAGCTGAAGATGGTGGGCTGGTCACGATTGTGACCGCACTTTTGTGCCTCTATGCGATGGTCGCTCTTGTCCTTGGACCAGTCTCAGGCTGGCTGAATTCGATCGTGCCGATTGAGCTACTGGCAGTGCCGTCGCGCGATATGGGCGGCTACATGCTTTGCCTCATCCTCGGCACGGTCTGCGTGTCACTATCGATCCCGTTGGGCATCTTGCTTGCGCTGGGCCGTCAGTCAAACATGCCGCTGATCAAAGGCTTTTGCGTCGTCTTCATCGAGTTCATCCGAGGCGTGCCTCTGATCACGCTTCTTTTTGTGGCCAACGTGATGCTGGCTTACTTCTTCCCGCCTGAAAGTTCTATCGACCTGATCTTGCGCGTGATCATCATGATCACGATGTTCTCCTCAGCCTATATCGCCGAGGTGGTGCGGGGTGGTTTGGCCGCCTTGCCCAAAGGGCAATTCGAGGCTGCCGACAGTTTGGGCCTGAACTACACCCAAGCCGTGCGACTGATCATCTTGCCGCAAGCGTTGAAAATCTCCATTCCGGGCATTGTGAACGTGGCTGTGGGTCTGTTCAAAGACACGGTTCTGGTCTCGGTGATCTCGATGTTCGACATCGTCGGCATGATCCGCGGGCCAATCCAGCAATCGACAGATTGGCTCAGCGTTTACTGGGAGCTCTATCTTTTTGCAGCACTGGTCTTCTTCGTCGTGTGCTACTCGATCTCGCAATACTCTCAATGGCTGGAACGTCAGCTTCAAACCGGCCATCGCTAAGGAGCGCTGAACATGTCAACTCAAACCCAAATGCAAGTCTCGGACGAAATCGCGATCCAGATAACCAATATGAACAAGTGGTATGGTACGTTTCATGTGCTACGCGACATCGACCTGACCGTGCAGCGCGGTGAGCGTATCGTGATCTGTGGTCCGTCCGGGTCAGGCAAATCGACGCTCATTCGGTGTATCAATGCGCTGGAAGAGCATCAGCAAGGGTCCATCGTGGTGGACGGCACGCATCTGACTTCGGATCTGAAGAATATCGACAAGATCCGCTCCGAAGTGGGCATGTGTTTTCAGCACTTCAACCTGTTCCCGCATCTGACGATTTTGGAGAATTGCACGCTGGCCCCGATCTGGGTGCGCAAGACGCCCAAGCGTGAGGCGGAAGAAGTGGCGATGCATTTCCTAGAGAAGGTCAAGATCCCAGAGCAGGCCGATAAGTATCCCGGTCAGCTTTCTGGTGGTCAGCAGCAACGTGTGGCGATTGCGCGGTCCTTGTGCATGAAGCCGCGGATTATGCTGTTTGACGAGCCGACCTCCGCGCTTGACCCTGAGATGATCAAAGAGGTGCTCGACACCATGATTGAGTTGGCCGAGGAAGGCATGACCATGCTTTGTGTGACCCACGAGATGGGTTTTGCGCGTCAGGTCGCCAACCGCGTGATCTTCATGGATGCAGGTCAGATCGTCGAGCAGAACGAGCCCGAAGAGTTCTTCAACAACCCGCAATCCGAGCGGACGCAGTTGTTCCTCAGCCAGATTTTGGGTCACTAAGATCACCGCCTCGGCCTAAGTGCCGGGGCGTGTTTGATGGCGGCGCAGACGCAGTGCTGCGATGATCGCGACCACTATTGCCACGGCAGGCACGAGCCACGAAAACACGCGGTCCATGACACCATCAGCAGGGGATAGATCACCCAGCATTGGTGCGAGAAAGATATCGAACATCATCCGGTCGGGCAGGAAAGTCAAAGACCCCGCAATAATGAAACCGCTGACATAAAGCGAGACCATCGCACTTTCGTGGCTACGCCTCTTGCCATTGCGAATGGCCCAAATTGCGTAGCCAACCGACCAGATCACAAAGATCGAGATCAGATGCACAGCGCTCCAACGGCCCCAGAGATTGATCTCGTGAATGAAGAACGAGCTAAAGGCCGTCATCAACGTGGCGATTGCGAATATGCGGCCGGTCAGTTTGTGCAGCCTGCCACCTTTGTGCCTTGCCAAGACGAAAGCCCCAATCAGCAGACCAACAACCGCGCTGATCGTGTGGAGTTTGATGACAAGGCTGGCGTCAGCCCAGATTGAGAAATCCATTTTTCGGCACCTTTGTATTCATTGGCTTTGCGTTATGCTAAATTGCTCGAAGCCGATGCCTTAAGGCAGCAAAACTGAATGAAGTGAGGGGTTTACTTCGTGGCTGACAATCTTTTGCAGATCACGAAGCGCGAATTGTCTACCACTGCGGGCAATGCGCGGTTCTGGATTGGACTTCTTTGCGTCGTCATTGTTCTGAGTATTTCTGCCCCGTTTGATACGGCCAAGCATTTCTCGCTGTTGCAACGGTTTGTCTATTGGCTCGGGATCGCCGTCTCGACCTACTTCCTTGCGATCTGTGTTCAAGTGCCGATCATCGCTTTGTCCGAGACGCGCAATCGGAGCAGGTTGCTGAGCTTTCTGGCAGGTGGGCTTGTGGCAGGGCCGCTAATCGGCGGGCTGGTCTATATTGTCAACACGCAGGTTGCGGGGATCGATGCCGGAGGCTGGGGTGATCTGTTGCGTTTAGTCAGTATTTGCACTGTGGTCTCTATTGCGGTCTCAATCCTGCGCTTCGCGGTCATAGGTGAGAGGCAAAGCCCGAGCGATCCTATCCCTTCCACTTTGCCGGAGTTGCTAAAGCGCGTGTCGCCTGACAAGCGCGGCACGATCCTGACGCTCAATGCGCAGGATCATTATGTTGAAATCACAACATCGAAGGGCCGCGAGTTGGTTTTGATCCGGCTTGCCGATGCCATCGCTGAAATGGGTGCTGCCGAAGGGTTGCAGGTCCATCGGTCTTGGTGGGTCGCGCGGGGTGCGATAGCTGAGCTTGCGCGCCAAGACGGGCGGCAAATTTTGCGCCTGAACGATGGGCGGGATGTGCCTGTTAGCCGCGCTCAAGCGGCCAAGGTTCGCGACTGGCTCACCGCCTTGCGCTAAGCCTACATCAACGCTTTCAACTCGCGTGGGACCACAAAATTGAGTGTGCGTGCCGTGCCGAATTTCAGCTCTGCCCAGCTGTCGACGGGCACCTCCACAATCAAGGTCGCTGTCGTCGGATAGACGCTGAAGCGTTCGTGTTTTGGCTGTGTTTCACAGATCAGGTTGGCAAATGAAGCGATGCCGGGGTTGTGCCCGACAACCATCAAATCGCCCGTGGGCGCGCGTCTGATCTGGGCCATGATCGTGTCAGGTGAAGCGTGATAGAGCGCTGACGCGAAAGAGACTTTTGGGCGCGGCGTGATTTGTTCAACCATCAGCGCACAAGTCCATTTGGCGCGCTCAGCGGTGGAACAAATGACATGGGCAGGGATGTGGTCTTGCTCATTGAGCCAGGTGCCCATTCTATCTGCCGCCGCCTTGCCGCGATCGTTGAGAAGGCGGTCGTGATCGTCAATGCTGAGATCGTCCCAGCTGGATTTGGCGTGGCGCGTTAGGATGAGTTTCAAAGGCCTACCCCGTGAAATTGGGACATATGATATGCCGACTGTTCGCTCAGTCTTGCATAGCTTTGCGACACCGGGCAAGCCCGCCGGACGTTACAGCCCAATTGCAAGTTCTCGCCCCCGTCATCAGTGTCGAGATAGGCATGACATTTCGGCACGTCATAGCCCTGCGCGCCCAACGCGTCCGAGGGGCAGGCGGTCAGACAAGGCTTATCGCATGTCTCGCAGGGTTTGGGTGCGGCAGCTGGCAGCTCGATCCGGTCGGGTAGTGCCAATGCACCTCGGTAAGACACCATCAACCCCGCGCGGCTATGGACAAGCAGGGACACGGGGCTTTGCCAAGCTTGCCCCGATCTTAGCGCCCAAGACATGAAAGGTTGAAAGGGCGGGCCACCGAAAGGAAACAGCGCGCGGGCGTTGAAAGTATCGGCCAGATCTCCGATAACGCGCGTCGACCAGCGATCCATTGGGTCGGGCGCGCCATCGGACCATTCAGGTGCGGCGGTGAAATGCGCCCAGAACCCCGGCTCATGGGGCCCAAACAGCAGAAGCGTCTTGAAACCATCCAAGCCTTCATCTTTGTCGTTCAGATGAAACCCGCCCAGAACTGTCAGCTGCGCGCGGTTCGCGGCGGCCTCAATCGACGCGTAGCTCATTTGCGAAAGAACGGAAGCGCGAGGCTCCAACCCAGTTTCGAGGGCCGATCATCTTGCCATTGCAGACCGATTTTCATCTCGTCATGGCCCTCTGCCGGTTGTGCAATATAGGTCCTGAACATGCGGTCCCAGATCGACAGCGCGAAGCCGTAATTGCTGTCATGCTCATGGCGATGGACCGAATGATGCACGCGGTGCATATCGGGCGTCACCAGAACTTGGCGGACAATCGCATCGAGCCAAATCGGCAATTTGATATTGGCGTGGTTGAACATCGCCGAGCCGTTGAGCAGGATTTCGAACAAGATCACTGCCAAAGCCGCTGGCCCCATCAGATAGACCAGCCCGATTTTCAGAACCATCGACAGCGCGATTTCAACGGGGTGAAAGCGGATCGCGGTGGTGACATCGATATCGACATCTGCGTGATGCACGCGGTGCAGACGCCACAAAAGCGGGATCTTATGGGTGATCAAATGCTGCGCCCAGATCGACAGATCCAGGATCAGGATGGCCAAGACGACCTCTAGCCAAACGGGCCAATCGGTGATGTTAAACAACCCCCAGCCTTTTAGGCCCGCATCAACAGCAGCGCCCACCGCAAGCAAGGGCAAAAATATCGCCATCGCGCGCAAGGTCAGCGTATCAACGACGATAATCGCCCAATTCGTAAACCACCGCGTGCTGCGTGGCTGCGCGCGGGCGCGTCTTGGGGTCCATGCCTCAAGACCGGCAAAGAGCGCAAAAAGCCCGGCAAAGACGACCAAACGGATGAGAGCTTCGTTTTCCATGCCGATAACCTACCCCGATCCGCGCGTCTGACAAGCGGTGTGGTGCCGCAGCCAAGCCACGTTTGCGTGAGCCTAATCGCGGATAATCGAGCCCGCGCCATGGTCTGTGAACAGCTCTAGAAGGCAGGCATTGGGCGCGCGTCCGTCCAAGATCACTACCGCGCGCACGCCGCCTTTGAGGGCCGCAAGTGCTGTTTCGGTTTTCGGGATCATGCCGCCCGCGATGGTCCCGTTTTTGGTCAGATCGCGGATGTGGTCGGCTGACAGCTCGGTCACGACCTCACCTTCAGCGTTCTTGACGCCCGGCACATCCGTCAGCAACAGCAAGCGGTCCGCGTTCAGGCTGGCGGCAATCGCGCCCGCGGCGGTGTCGCCATTGATATTGAATGTCTCGCCGTCCTTGCCCGCGCCCAATGGGGCCACGACGGGGATGATTTCGGCCTCAAACATCTGGTGCAATACGTCTGGAGTAACTTCCGAAGGGTCTCCGACAAAGCCAAGTTTCGGGTCAGCGGGCTCGCACATGATCATATTGGCGTCTTTGCCGGAAAGCCCTACCGCGCGGCCGCCTTGCGCATTGATGGCCTGCACAATCTTCTTGTTCACGCTGCCTGACAGCACCATTTCGACCACTTCGACGGTGGCCGCATCTGTGACGCGTTTGCCGTCGATGAACTCGGACTCCACGCCAAGTTTGGCAAGCATCTCATTGATCATCGGCCCGCCGCCATGCACGATCACCGGGTTCACGCCAACCTGTTGCATCAGCACGATATCGCGCGCGAAGCTCTCCATTGCTTCATCGGTGCTCATCGCGTGGCCGCCGAATTTGATCACAACAATCGCGCCGTCATAGCGTTGCAAATAGGGCAGGGCCTGCGACAGAGTGCGGGCTGTGGCGATCCAATCGCGGTTCATGGCGTCTTGCTTCTTCATCTTTTGGGTCCAGACAGTGGTGGCGCTGTGTTAGCCTGTGTGCAAGACCTTGTGCAAGAGATAGGAAATTTCGCATGTCCGAGACTCGAAAGACGATGCTTCTGACCGGGGCCAGCCGAGGGATCGGCCATGCAACAGTGCAGCGCTTCAATGCTGAAGGCTGGCGCGTGATGACCTGTTCGCGCCACCCGTTTCCTGAATCTTGCCCATGGGGTGGCGGCGCCGAGAACCACATCCAGATCGATTTGGCCGACCCGAAGATCACGATCGCCGCGATTGAAGAAGTTCGGTCGCGATTGGATGGGCAATTGCACGCTTTGGTAAATAATGCAGGAATTTCGCCGAAAGCTGAGGATGGCGGGCGGCTTAACACGCTTGAGACGGATTTGCGCACATGGGGGCAGGTGTTCCACGTCAATTTCTTTGCCTCCGTGGTGCTGGCGCGCGGACTGCGCGAAGAGCTGGCAGCGGCCAAAGGGTCGGTCGTCAATGTGACGTCGATTGCGGGCAGCCGGGTGCATCCGTTTGCGGGTGCAGCTTATTCAACATCCAAAGCGGCCCTGGCGGCGCTGACGCGCGAAATGGCGCATGATTTCGGGCCGTTTGGCGTGCGCGTGAATGCGATTGCGCCGGGCGAGGTGGAAACGGCGATATTATCGCCGGGCACAGATAAGATCGTTGAGAAACTGCCGATGCAGCGGCTCGGCCAGCCCGAAGAAGTTGCGGCGGCGATCTATTTTCTGTGCTCTGAGGAAAGCAGCTATATTTCGGGCACAGAGATCGAAGTGAACGGCGCGCAGCACGTCTAGGCGTTATTCCAGCGTGGCGATGATGGCGCGCAGCGTTGCTATGCCGTCGCCTTTCTCCGACGAGGTCAAGATGATCTCGGGGTAGGCGGCAGGATGTTTTGACAAGGCGTCGCTGACTTGCGCGATAAGTTTGTCGGTTTGCGCGCCTTTCAATTTGTCGGTCTTGGTGAGCACCACTTGGAAGGTCACGGCGGAGCGGTCGAGCAGATCAAGGATATCTTGATCGACCTTCTTGACCCCGTGGCGCGCGTCAATCAACACGAAAGCCCGTCGCAAGGTTTGACGGCCCGATAGATAAGCCTTCAACAGACGCTGCCATTTCTCGACCACGGGCAGGGGGGCCTCGGCAAAACCGTAACCGGGCAGGTCGACCAGATAATGGCTATCCGCCAAGGTGAAAAAGTTGATCTCTTGCGTGCGACCGGGCGTGTTGGAGGTCCGCGCCAGAGCTTTGCGCCCTGTGATCGCGTTGATCAGGCTGGACTTGCCAACATTCGATCTGCCGGCAAAACAGACCTCTAGGCGGTCGGCAGGGGGCAGTCCGTCCATCGCAACGACGCCTTTGAGAAAATCAGTCTCGCCCGCGAAAAGTTTGCGACCGATCTCGGCTGTTTCGGGCTCGGGCGGCTCGGCTATTTGGAAGGTGAACTTGGCCATGAGGGCGGCTTATAGCACCACGGCTTGGTCGCCAAGGCGGATGGTACCTGCTTTGGTGACAACGCCGTAGACGCCAAAATCTTGATGGCCGAAGGATTTCAGCGCACCCAGTGTATCGGCGTCACGCTCGCCAGTTTCGGTGTTGGCAGTTGTGGCCAAGCAGCGGGTCACGGGTTCGCGGATCTCGATCTCGGCATCGCCGATGCGCAGCGTCTTGCCGATCCAGTTGAACTCTTCCCAAGGCTCTAAGCCGTCAAGCCACAGATTGCCGCGCCAGCGCTTCGGGCTGAGCGACTGGCCGAGCTTTTCTTCAACAGCTGCGTGAGAGGCCAGTGACTTGATCGAGATCGACGGGAAAGGCGTGTCGGTCATACCGCGCCCTTCGACGCGCAGGATGCGTGCCGATTGAGCGCGATCTTGCGGCATCAGGGGAGCGACCCAGTCTAGGAAGGCCTCCAACTCATGGTCGGGCCGAAAGGACAGCGTCGGGCGATCGGGGTGGGTCAGCGTGATTGAGGCCTCTGCTTCGTCAAGCGTGGCTTCAATCGCCATTAGGCTCGGCGCCTTTGCCCCGCGTGAGAAATTTGCGCAAGGCGCCCAATCAGACCCGTCTGTCCTGGCCCCTTCATGCGCGACGGCCCATGTGCGGTCCCATGGCATGGTCGCGCCAAGGGCAAGGCTGACTTCGTCCAGCGCTTCTCGCCCATGGCTCTTGATCGGATGGCGCCAGATATGAGCCAGCGTCGCGGTCATTCCTCGGATTTCGGCGTGCGCTTGAAGCTGGAAATGATGTTGCCAAAAAGGTCAGGCTTATAGCCTTGGCTGCGCATGATCAGATATTGCTGCGCGAAAGTGATGACGTTGTTGGCGATCCAGTAGACGACCAAACCAGAGGCAAAACCGCCCAGCATGAACATGAAGACCCAAGGCATCCATGCGAAGATCATCGCCTGCGTGGCATCTGTGGGGGCTGGATTGAGCTTTTGTTGCAGCCACATCGAGACGCCGAGGATGAGCGGCAAGATACCAATGAAGATCAGCGCCAAGAATGAAGATGGCTCAGGCGCGGCCCAAGGCAGCAAGCCATAGAAGTTCAGGATCGATGTGGGATCAGGCGCGGAGAGGTCTTGGAAAGGGCCGAACCACGCGGCGTGGCGCAGCTCGATCGTCACGAAGATCACCTTATAAAGCGAGAAGAAAATCGGGATTTGCAGCAAGATCGGCAAACAGCCCGCGGCCGGATTGACTTTCTCCTTCTTATAGAGCGCCATCATCTCCATCTGGAGTTTTTGTCGATCCTCGCCCGCGCTTTCTTTGATCTTTTCCATCTGCGGCTGAAGCTCTTTCATCTTCGCCATCGAGACGTAGGATTTATACGCAAGCGGCAGAAGAAGCGCCTTGATCATCAGAGTCAGCGCGATGATCGCCCAACCCATATTGCCGATAAGGCCATTGAGCCAATGTAGCACGCGGAAAATCGGCTTGGTCAGATACGAGAACCAGCCCCAATCGATGCTTTCAATGAAGTTGGTAACGCCCGCATCCTGATAGCCTTTGATCGCTTCCCATTCCTTAGCGCCCGCGAAAAGCCGGGCTTTCACCTCGGCGCTGGCACCTGCGGCGACGGTCACTGGGGCTTGCCAAAGCTCTGTGCGGTAGATGTCTTGTGGGGCGTAGTATTTGGTGATCGTCGTGGCGGACGTGCCTTGCTCGGGGATCAGCGTGGTCATCCAGTTTTTATCGGTAAACCCGATCCAACCGCTTTCGGTTAGCTTTGTGCGCTCGCTGTCTTTCTCGTCGAACTCTTCACGATCTAGGCTGCCCATGTCGGAATAATCGATCTCGTGCAAAATGCCGTTGGTCAGACGCACGACACCTTCATGCAGGATGAAAAAGCCGATTGTATCAGGCTCGCTGTGACGTGCGATGTAGGAATAGGGGTAAAGCTCAATGGCCGCGCTTGAGTTGTTTTCGACCGATTGGGTGATCGAGAACATGTATTTGTCATCGACAGAGATTTCCCGCCGGAAGGTCAGCCCTGCGCCATTGTCCCAGCTCAGCGTTATAGGCGAGCTTTCGGTCAAGGTGCCGCCGCTATCTTGGGTCCAGAGCGTGTTTTTATCGGGCACTTGATCGGGCGTCACGTCGCCGGAGGGCACCCAACCTTGCAGGGCGTAATAGGCATTGGCGTTGCCTTCAGGCGTCAGCATGGTGACGATGGGCGAGCCGTCTTCGATCGTCTCATTGTAGGATTTGAGCTTCAGATCATCGATCCGACCGCCAAGCAGGGATAAGGACCCGCTGAGTTCTTTCGTATCAATCTGGACGCGCGGCGCGGCGGCCAAAGCCGCGAGACCTTCATCCAAGTTGCCAATCTCGCCCGTAGCCGTGGGCGCATCCTCGCCAGAAACTGGGGCCGTTAAGCCATCGCCTGTGACAGCCGTTTCGGTGGTCGGCGTTGCATTAGGATCAACGACAGGTTCTTGCGGCGGGAAGAGAAACATCCAGACCATAATCACGAAAAAGCTGAGCGCTGTTGCGAGAATAAGATTCTTATTCTGTTCGTCCATTTCGGGACCACCACCTGTCGATTTAATATCCAAGTGGTTCAATCGCGTGGGGGTCAAAAGGTCAAGCGGTTTTCGGCAGTTTTGGTCAGGCTCCCGCCCCATATTAAGGGGCGGGGAGCCGTTGGTTTTTGGGATTTACCCGTGCCGTCTGTTGAGGCGCGGTGTGTGCGTCAGCTTGGCGTTGTGCTTCGCGATCCACTCTGACGTCTGCTCAAACGGCATCGGATGGGCGATGGCGAAGCCTTGCAGATGGGTACAGCCTAGTTGGGCCAATATGCCCTGTTCGCCAATGGTCTCCACCCCTTCGGCCAGTGTCTCGATGCCAAGTTGTTCAGACATGCCTACAATGGCTGCAACCATGCGTTGCTGTTCGGGGTCGTCATCGGCTTGCATCACGAAGCTGCGGTCGATCTTCACGCGGTCGACGCCAAATCTGCGCACGTTGGATAGCGACGCATGGCCGGTGCCGAAATCATCAAGATCAATCCGGAAACCTTGGGCACGCAAAGCGCGGATGTTGCGCGTGATGATATCATCCGGCCCACCTGAGAGAACCGTCTCGAGGATTTCGATGGTCAGACGGGCAGGTTCTATCTCAAACCGATCAACATCCCATTTGATCCGCTCAACAAGGCTGGGATTGCGCAGCTCTGTTGTGGCGAAATTCACAGCAACGGTTGGCACGCGGACGCCAAGTTTATCCCATTCCTTCAGTGCCTTGAGTGAGGCGTTTAACATCGTTTCGCTCAGCGCTTCCATCCGGTCAGCGGCCTCTAGGACGGGCAGAAACTCCGCCGGAGGGATCACGCCATGGACGGGATGGTTCCACCGTGCCAGAGCCTCAAATCCAGTGATCTGACCTGTATCGGTCGAAATCTGCGGCTGAAACCACGGGCGTATTTCGCCATTCTCGAGCGCCTGTAATACATCGTCGGCCAGAGAGATTTCGCCAGTTGGTAAGGCTTGGGTGGTTGCGGAAAAAGCGCGGATGTTGCCGGGGCCTGCGCGTTGGGCTTCAGCCAAAGCAAGTTGAGCGGCAGAGGCCATCGCGGCGCCGGACTTCTCGGGCGTACGGGCTTCAATACAAAAGCCGATGCTGAGCGACAGATGCAGCGTCGTGCCATCTTGCGAAAAGGCCGCGACGGCGCCTTTTTGAAGGCGCTCACAAAGGCCAATTACCGCGCCAAGTTCGGGAACTCGGACGTCACTTACCGCAATGGCAAACTGGCCCGCAGAAGGGGACGCAATCATGTCATGCGAGCGCAGCAACGCAGACATCCGGTCCACAATCTGTGCAGAGATCTCATCGGCGGCCGTGTCTCCCCAGTCGCGCAGCAATTGTTCATAGCCGTCAATCGCTACGGCAAGACAAGCGGTCTTCTTGAGCGGATCTTGCCGTGTGAGCCCGTCATCAAGGGCCGCGTTCAGTCGATCAACGGTGCAAAGACCATGGCTGTCTTTCGGATCAAGCCCAGCGCCAAGCCTTGTTGTCAGCGCAAAGACCAAGACAACCAAGCTTGACGCCGCAATCGCGGCCAGCACGGTTTGTGATGACATCAGCGCCAGCGTCGTCACGACCGACAATCCCATGAGTGCCACATGCGCGACCCAAGGTCGTCGCTCTAAAAATTCGTGTATCTTTCGGCTACCCAACATACCCGACCCCTTTCGCATACCAATGAGGGCAGGCTAGTAGAGCGGGTTAATCAGGGTCTTAATCGGAGCCTGCGATCTTCTTGTGATTTTCGTCAAATGCGACGGGTTCGCGTGAAAGCTCTTTGAAATCAAACAGATCAGGGTCAAGAAGGTGCGAGGGCCGCGCGTTGCTAAGAGCGCGAAACATCTTTTGACGCCGCCCCGGCGCGCGGGTTTCCCACTCATCAAGCATAGATTTGATCTGTTGGCGCTGTAGCCCGTCTTGGCTGCCACACAGATCACAAGGAATTATCGGATAGCCAAGATCGCGCGCGAATTTCTCGCAATCGGCCTCGGCCACGTAAGCGAGCGGGCGGTAGACGAACAGATCGCCTTCCTCATTGACGAGTTTCGGCGGCATGGTCGAGAGGCGCGAGCCGTGGAAGAGGTTGAGAAAGAAGGTCTCCAGCATATCGTCGCGGTGATGGCCGAGCACCACGGCCGAGCAGCCTTCTTCGCGCGCGATGCGGTAGAGGTTGCCGCGCCTGAGCCGCGAACACAGCGCGCAATAGGTCCGACCTGCGGGCACTTTATCTTTCACGATAGAATACGTGTCTTGATATTCGATCCGGTGTGGCACGCCCATTTTATCCAAGAATTCGGGCAGAACCGTCGCGGGAAAATTCGGCTGTCCTTGATCAAGGTTGCAGGCAAGGATTTCAACGGGCAGAAGCCCGCGCCATTGCAACTCGGTCAAAGCGGCGAGCAGTGTATAGCTGTCCTTGCCGCCAGACAGACATACCAACCACTTGGCGCCACGCTCGATCATACCGAAATCATCAATCGCGGCGCGCGTCTCGCGGATGATGCGTTTGCGCAGCTTTTTGAACTCCGTCGTGGAGGGAGCATTCTCAAAAAGCGCGTGGATATCTTTGGGTTGGTCGAGCATGGGGCGGTTATAGGGTGGATGAAGGAGGTGGGGAAGAGGGGGCGGTGAGGGACGCGTCTGAGGCAGTGTTGCACGGTCGTGAGGTCGCTGCGAAGGGCCAGTTTGAGCCC
>CAZCEW010000045.1:0-18364 GCA_964497775.1 uncultured Rhodobacterales bacterium | reverse complement strand
CGATCCACCGTTGCGCGGATCGTCAGACCGCCGCCAAAAAACTCATCCTCGCCGAAATCTTTCGACAATTGGCGACGGATCTCATCGGTGAAGTAATCGCGGTCCGGCAGCTTGCCTTTGAAGCCTTCAAAATCGCCGCCCTGGACCGTCAGAAGCGGAGCCTCTTTGGCGCGCTCATATTCGGCATCATCAATATAGCCGTTCTCGTTCATCTCGCGCAAAACGAAATTGCGCCGATCCAGCGCGCGCTCTTCCTGTCGCACCGGATGATAACGCGAGGGCGCTTTGGGCAGCACGGCCAGATAGGCGGCTTCTTCGGTGTTTAACTCAGTGAGGTTCTTGTTGAAGTATGTCTGCGCGGCAGCGGCCACGCCGAAACTGTTCTGGCCTAAGAAAATCTCGTTGAGATACAGCTCAAGGATCTGGTCTTTCGACAAGGTATCTTCGATGCGCGCGGCCAGAATGATCTCTTTGATCTTGCGCTCGGCAGAGCGTTCGCCGCCCAGAAGGAAGTTCTTCATCACCTGCTGGGTAATCGTCGAGGCACCACGCAACCGCCCGCCTTGCGCGGCTTCAATCGCAGCCGCGACCATGCCGCGTGGATCGTAGCCCTTATGGGTGTAAAACGACTTATCTTCCGCCGAGATAAACGCCTGTTTCACAATCGGCGGAATTTCATCGGCGGAGGCGAACAGACGGCGCTCTTGCGCGAACTCATCCATCAGATCGCCTTGGCCGGAATAGATCCGGCTGATCGTGGGCGGTGTGTAGCTTGCCAGTTGATCCGTGTCGGGCAAATCGCGGCTATACATGAACACAATCGCTGCCGCCAAGATGGCCACACCAAAAGCGCCGATGCAAAGCCAGCTAAAGATCGCGCCAAGAAATGAAAGGATCGCGCGCAGAATCACCGCTGCCCCCTTGATTTGATTGGCCTATATATAGGCGTCCCGACCTCTAAGGTCAAAACACACTGGCGGGGAATTTGTGCGCCGAAGCGCCGCCCAGCGCGCCTCATTGGCGCAATCGCGCGGCCTGTGCGGCATCTTCCACCGCCCATTCGCCCAAGGCTTGCGCAATCCCATCAATCGCGCGCGCACGCCAATCCGGGTCTTTGAGGTTATCAAGATCGGATTTCGAGGACATAAAGCCCAGCTCGATCAGCACGGACGGAATATCCGGCGCCTTAAGCACCGAAAACCCGGCACGCATACGCGGCTTTTTGTAAAGCGTTCCAAGCTGTTCACGCAGCGAGCCCACTAAATAATCGGCCAGAAGATCACTGCGCGGCTCCGTCTCCAGCCGAGCCAAATCCATCAAAACTGTCGCGATTTCATCATCTTGGCGGCTCAGGTCAACGCCCGCGACGATATCAGTGCGATCCTGCCGCTCAGCCAATTTCGCACTCGCGCTATCCGAGGCCTCCCCCGATAAAGTGTAGATCGTAGCCCCCGTCGCGCGGCCTTCTTCCAAGGCATCGGCATGCAAGGAGATGAACACATCCGCGCGCGCCGCACGGGCCAGACTGACGCGCGCGGGCAGTGACACGAACATATCCGCCTCGCGCGTCAAAAGCACATCAAACCCGCCGCGCCGCATCAACGTCTCGCGCAGCTCACGCGCGAAAAGCAGCATCAGATCGGCCTCATCATAGCCGTCGACCTGCGCGCCGGGATCAATGCCGCCATGGCCCGGATCAAGCATCACCACCACGGGGCGCTCTCCCGTCTGGCGCGGTCGGGCCTCGCTATCGGTGGGCGGTTGCGGCAGCGTGATCAGATCATCTTCGGCGGGGCTGACATGGGCCGCAAATGCAATCTCGTCGATCACTTCAAGGCGCAGGCGGACCATTGCGTCGCCCTCAACCGGGTCCGTGCGCAAAGCGGCAGAGGCCACGCCCATCGGCTCGGACAGCTCAAGCACCAAGCGCGACCAACCGGGCTTTAACAGCCCCGCACGCACCGAGGCGATCCGCTCAGATGTGTCCAAATTTGCGATGCCCGCCTCGAACGCCACTTCGCGGAAATCCAGCACGATGCGCTTAGGCGCGTCCAAGATCAAAACGCGGTACGGCACGGCTTGGGTCAGGGCCAAGTTCAGCTCGGTCGTGGTGCCGCTATCGCTAAGCGTCGAGCCCGCCATATCGACGCGCGCCAAGGCGCGCAGCTCTTGCGCGGCAAGCGATGCGCAAGACAAAAGCCAGATCAGGCAGATGAATAAACCCCGTAACATGCACAGCCTCGACTATCGGAGGGTCTTTGCGCCCTCGCCTCACTTACTTATAGCGCAGCTTGAGCCCGACTGCCCATAAACTTTTGCAAACGCGCGAGCCCCTCGCGAATATCGTCGCTGCTGCGCGCATATGAAAAGCGCAAGGTCTGGTGGCCGCGCACGGGATCGAAATCGAGCCCCGGCGTCACTGCCACGCCCGCCTCGCGCAAGATCTCATCGGCAAAGCTCAGGCTGTCATTGGTCAGATCCGAGACATCGGCATAAATGTAGAAGGCCCCATCAGGCGGCGCGATCTTGTCAAAGCCTGCCTTGGGCAAGCCTTCAAGCATCAAGGCGCGGTTTTGGGCATAAACCTCCAACATCGCTTCCGTCTCATCTCGCGACCCCAACGCACCAAGGGCTGCAATCTGGGCGGCATGCGGCGCGCAGATGAACATGTTTTGCGCCAGCCGCTCGATGATGCGGACATGATCTGGCGGCACGACCATCCAGCCCAAACGCCACCCCGTCATGGAGAAATACTTGGAAAAAGAATTGATCACATAGACCTCATCGCTCACCTCCAAAGCCGAGACGGCGCGGCCTTCATATTGCACGCCGTGATAAATCTCGTCGGAGATAAACGACACGTCCTTCGCCGCGCATTGCGCAATCAATGCCGCTAAATCCTCGCGCGACAACATCGTGCCCGTCGGGTTTGCAGGTGAGGCAACGATCAAGCCGGACATCTCTGCGTCCAAGCTCGGCACATGGCGTGTCTCGGAATGCGTGGGCAGGCCAACGGGCTCCAGATCAAGCGCCTTGAGGATTTGGCGGTAGGATGGATAGCCGGGCTCGGTCACGCCAACTTTCTCGCCCGCTTCAAACAGTGCGGTGAACGCCAGAAGAAACGCCGCAGAGGAGCCCGCCGTGACCACCACGCGCTCTGGATCAAGCGTGACGCCATACCAATCGAGATACAAATCCGCGATGCCTTGGCGCAGCTCCGGCAGGCCCATCGCGACCGTGTAGCCTAGCGCGTCACGCTCCATCGCACGGGCCAACGCATCACGCGCCCCGCGCGGTGCGGGCGTGCCGGGTTGACCCACTTCCATGTGAATAATCTCGCGGCCAGATTGTTCAAGTTTTCTTGCAGCATCCATCACATCCATCACAATGAAGGGATCGACCTTTCCTCTGTCGGAACTTCGCATATCATCCTCGCACTTAAGCCGCCTCGCCCGAAGCTTGAACCAGCACCGCGCGAAGAGGTCAACCAAAGCGGAAGGCAAGCCCATGCGTGCAACCATCGGATCACTTTGTCTGGCACTGGCCCTCATGCTCGGCTCCCTGCCCGCTCATGCCATCTCGATAATCCGCGACGCAGAGCTTGAACAGGCGCTCAAACAACTCGCCCGCCCGCTCTTGCGCAGCGCAGGAATGGGCGCAAACCGCATCCGCATTCTGGTGATCAACGACAGCTCGATGAACGCCTTTGTCGTCGATAGCCGCCACATCTTCGTGCATTCCGGCCTGATCCTGCGCCTCAAACGGCCCGAGGCTTTGCAAGCCGTCCTCGCACATGAGATCGCCCATATCGCCAACGGGCACCTGACCCAGCGCGCCGCCAACGCGCGTGTTGCTGGTCGCGTCAGTGCAATCGGTTTTGCATTGGCAATTGCCGCGGCTTCCAAAGGCGAAGGCCAAGCGGCAGTCGGTCTGGCGGCTGGCTCTGCCAGTTCTGCCCAGCGGGTGTTTTTCTCCCATACACGTGCGCAAGAAAGCTCTGCCGATCAAGCGGCCTTGCGCTACATGGCCAGCGCCGGAATTGACCCGCAAGCCATGACTGATGTGTTCGAGCTGTTTCGCGGGCAAGAGGCGCTGTCTGCACGCAGACAAGACCCATATGCGCGCACCCATCCGTTGACCCGCGACCGGCTGCGCAGTGTCAAAGGCTATGTCGCTGGTTATAAATCGCGTGCCAAACCTGCAACGAAAGAGACCGTCTACTGGTACGCGCGGATGGACGCCAAGCTACGCGGGTTCTTGCAAAACCCCAGATCTGTGCTCAGGCGCGCCGATGCGAAAGGCAATTCCGAGACGGCCATTTTGCGGCGCGCTATTGCCTATCACAAAACGCCCAACCCCAAGAAGGCTTTAGCCGAGCTCGATAAGCTGTTGAAACTGCGTCCGAAAGACCCTTTCTATAATGAGCTTAAGGGCCAGATTTTGCTTGAAAGCCGCAACGCCAAAGCCGCCGTCAGCTATTACAAACGCGCCGCCAGTCTTGCACCAAATGAGGCCTTGATCCTCGCAGGGCTTGGCCGCGCTTTGGTCGCGGTGGACACCAAAGCTTCCATCGCGGAAGCCTTGCGCGTTCTGACCCGCGCGCGCGGTCGCGATGCGGGTGATCCGGTGATGTTGCGCAATCTGGCCTTAGCGCATGCCAAGTCCGGCCAGAACGGGATGGCCTCTGTCGCCACGGCAGAACGCTACGCCGTCTTGGGACGTTTCAAAGATGCCGAGATCCACGCCAAACGGGCCGAAGGCGCTTTGCCGCGCGGATCATCCGGCTGGCTGCGCGCGCAAGATGTTCTCTCCGCTGCCGCAAGCGCGCCCAAAAAACGCCGCCGCTAAAACGACAAAAGCCGGAGCGATTTGATCCGCTCCGGCTTTCGCAATTCTTATGCTTTTGAGCTTAGCGCCCCAGTGACCACCAGCCTTTGCGCTTGGGCTTGGCTGTCGCCTCCGGTGCCGGAGCTTCGACCGCCTCATCAGCGGCAGGCTTTTTCGACACACGCGTGCGGGTTTTCTTAGGCGCAGGCGCGTCTTCCACGGCTTCAGGTGCGGCCTCTTTGGCTTCCGCATCCTTCTTGGCCTTAGATGCGGAGCTCTTGCGCGGCTTCTTGGCCGGTTTCGGCTTTGCCTCCGCCTCGAGCTCTGGCGCGTCAGCCTCAGCCTCAGCCGCTTTCGCAGGCTTCTTGGCACGCGAGGCGCGTTTTGGCTTTTCTTTCGGCTCTGGCTTTGCGTCCACTTCCGCGACCGCATCCGTCTCAGATGAAGCTTCTGCAACCACCGCATCGCCGGATTTCGACTTGCTGCGTGACCGAGAGCGCGAGCGTGACTTCGGCTTGTCTTCCGTTACCGCCTCGTCCGACTTGGCCTCGACAACCTCTGGCTCAGAGGCTTCAGCTTGCGCGCCTTCAGAGCCATTGCCGCCCTTGGGACCCGTGCCGTTTGGACCATCAGCGCTGGCATCAACGCCGCCCTCTGGCGGACGGTTCGATTTGGAGCGACCGCGCCCACCGCGCCGTCTGCGGCGCTTCTTCTTGGGCGGTTGATCCTCATCATCACGCGCATCGGCGGCGATGACCTCTTCATCATCAGCCTCGATATCCATGTCGGACATATCAATGCTGTCCATCGACACAACGCCTGTAGTCACAGGGCGCACAACGCGGGTTGCGGTCTTGAACTTCTCGATCGTGAAATCAGGGCTGACCAGATGCGGATCGGCTTCCATGCGCACAGCCATGCCGTAGCGCAGCTCGATCTGCATGACATGTTCGCGCTTGGCGTTCATCAGGTAGTTGATCACGTTGATCGGCGCTTTCAACAGCACCTCGCGGGACCGCTTGCGCGTGCCTTCTTCTTCCAACTGGCGTAAGATCGTCAGCGCCAGACTGTCATCAGAGCGGATCAAGCCTGTGCCATGACACGATGGGCAAGGCTGCGTAGAGGCCTCCAACATGCCCGGACGCAAACGCTGGCGCGACATCTCTAGAAGGCCAAAGCCCGAGATACGGCCCACTTGAATGCGCGCGCGGTCGGTCTTCAGCTTGTCTTTGAGCTTCTTCTCAACCGCGTTGTTGTTGCGCCGCTCTTCCATGTCGATGAAATCGATCACAATCAGACCCGCCAA
Organism: uncultured Rhodobacterales bacterium; assembly: GCA_964497775.1. GTDB lineage: Bacteria > Pseudomonadota > Alphaproteobacteria > Rhodobacterales > Rhodobacteraceae > Litoreibacter. Next base: position 12,231 of record CAZCEW010000045.1, on the reverse strand, counting down.
ATCGCGCAGACGCATCTGGCGCGCGACCTCTTCGGCCGCCTCAAGGTTGGTCTTCAAGGCAGTCTGCTCAATCGAGCCTTCCTTCGTGGCGCGACCCGAGTTCACGTCGACCGCAACCAAAGCTTCCGTCGTATCAATCACGATATAGCCGCCCGAGGGCAGTTGCACGGTCGGGTTGAACATGCCTGAGAGATAGCTTTCAACCTGATGACGCGCGAAAAGCGGCATCGGGTCATTATAGAGCTTCACGTTCTTGGCGTGGCTCGGCATGATCATCTTCATGAAGTCTTTCGCGACGCGGTAGCCCGCCTCGCCTTCGATCAACACTTCGTCGATCTCGCGATTATAGAGGTCACGAATAGACCGCTTGATCAAATCGCCTTCCTCATAGATCGGGGTCGGTGCGATAGATTTCAGCGTCAGCTCGCGCACTTGCTCCCACTGGCGTTGCAGATATTCGTAATCGCGCTTGATCTCGGTCTTGGTGCGTTTGGCACCCGCCGTGCGCACGATCAAACCAGCGCCTTGCGGCACATCGATCTCACCTGCGATCTCTTTGAGCTTCTTGCGATCCGCCGCATTGGTGATCTTGCGAGAAATCCCGCCGCCGCGCGCTGTGTTTGGCATGAGCACGCAGTAGCGACCCGCGAGCGACAGATAAGTGGTCAGCGCCGCACCTTTATTGCCGCGCTCTTCCTTGACGACTTGAACCAGCAGGACTTGGCGAACCTTGATGACCTCTTGGATCTTGTAGCGCTTGGGGCGCGCTTTGCGGGGCTGGCGGATTTCTTCCGTCACATCCTCTTGCGCGACAGATTCGATATTCTCGTCTTTGTCGGCGGCTTCCAATTCCTCCGCCGCATCGTCGTCGATCTCTTCATCGGCGGCAGGTGTCTCAACTGGTGTCTCGGCGACTGTCTCCATCGGAGATTGCGCCTCATCAGGTGCATCCGCATCCAGATCAACGACATCCATACCCGATGTGGCCTCAGCCTCATCCGTGGCGACAGCATCGTCAGCCTTAACCTCTTCGGCCTTGGTTTTTGATCGAGACCGCCCGCGCGAGCGTGTCTTCTTCTTGGGTTTATCTTCTTCCTCAGCCTGTTGGCGCGCATATTCCTGCTCTTCAGCGATCAGCGCTTCACGGTCGGCCACGGGGATTTGGTAGTAATCCGGGTGGATTTCCGAATAGGCAAGGAAGCCATGGCGATTGCCGCCATAGTCCACAAAGGCCGCCTGAAGCGACGGCTCGACCCGAGTTACTTTTGCGAGGTAGATATTGCCAGCAAGCTGGCGTTTATTCTCGGATTCAAAGTCAAATTCATCAACCTTGTTTCCGTCTGCCACCACAACGCGAGTTTCCTCGGCGTGGGTGGCGTCGATAAGCATTTTCTTAGCCATGTTGTCCATTTGCATCCGGCACGACTGACGGCCCCAGGGGGGCTGAAAAGGCGGGAGGGATGTCTTGTTTGGGCGAAGCTGGACGCGCGGTATATCGCAAATCGGCGCCGAAGCGGTGCTTCGTGCCTGAATTCGCCTGTATCCGTGTCGCGTCTCATCGCGTTCTTGTCTCCGACACGCACCATACAAAGGGCGGTGTCATTTACGAATGTGCATCTGCGCGCCTTGCGCGCAATCTGCGTCGGCCAAATCGGCCATAATCCTGCAATGCGTGAACCCGTTTTGTCCTGCGGGCGTGGCGGCAGTGAAACTCTCACCGGTGCAACACGCTTCAAAAGCCACCGCACCGTCCTTTTGTAATAAGGTGCTTTGGGTTCACATTACAATGATGAATACGTCCCAAGCCGTCGTTTTTGGCCGATCTTCGTGGCCAGACAGCACCAATAGCTACCTCACAAACTTCGCCGCACCCTTAGAAAACGGCAAAATTACCCCTAATGTCAGGGCCCGCGCCTCAAGGTTTCGCGGCAGCAAATAGCGCTTCAATTTCATCAGTGCTCGGCAAATAGCGGCGATCTGTGTTCAGCGGCAATAAAAGCCCGATCCGATACTCACTCGCCGTTTGATAAATTCGCACCAATGGCTGGTCATTTGCCACATCCAAAACTGGCCCGTTGACCGCATAAAGCAATATCGCGGTGCCCTCTTCAAAGCGAGACGGAACAGGCGCGGCATCATCGGGCAATAGCGGCGCTACATCTTCCAGATCGCCCGTGATCAAGACGTAAGCCAGATCGGGTGGCAAATCCGCGGGCGCGCGATTTTCCCGCTGGTACACATCATCTTCATCGATTGATCCGCTGGCAAAATTCGGCGCGCTCAGATCAAGCGGAGCTGAGAGCAGTTTGGTCTAGGCTCTCGGACTTCGCAGACCGTAGACTTCGGTGAATTGATCATAGGACAGCCCCTCACAAATTCCCGCGCAAAGCCTGCCGTCATGGTGCAACACGAGGGCCGCCCCTTTTGGCAGGCTGGCCTCAGGTGCACGCACGATCAAAGACCGCAGATAATAGTCATCGAGTTTAAACTGCACCCAGCCCACAAGCGGCGGCGCGAGAAAGACCAAGAGTGGCACAGCAATGACCGCCAAAGCGATCTTGCGAGAACGGCGCCACAAAAACAGCCCCGCCAAGATCACCAATGCCCCGATCACAAACGGACCAAAGATGACGAGGATCAGATACCAGGCCGGGAACGCCTCCATGACGCGGTCTTAGCTCACGTAGTCTGAGCGTTGCAGGCCATATTTAGCCATCTTCTCGTTCAAGGTCCGACGCGGCAGGCACAGCTCGTCCATCACGGATGCGATCGAGCCTTTATGGCGGCGCATCGTGTTGTCGATCAGCATCCGCTCGAACGCTTCGACATATTCCTTCAACGGCTTGCCTTCCGTGGTGATCACCGGCCCCATTTCAGCATTGTCGGCCATCAGAAGCGACGCAATCGAGCCCGAGCCACGCCGGTTTTGAAGCACCGCGCGCTCCGCCACATTGATCAGCTGGCGCACATTTCCGGGCCACGGCGCTTGCAACAATTGCGCGGCCTCTTGCGCCGAAACTTCCGGCGCGTCTGATCCGTATTCCTCACCGAACTGCTCCCCGAAGCGGTTAAACAGCGACAAGATATCCTCGCCGCGGGTCCGCAGAGGCGGAATGGTGATCTTCATCGCAGCCAAGCGGTAGAACAGATCGGCGCGGATCAGATCCTCGCAGGTCTTGTTTTGCTCTTGCGTGTTACAAATCGCAATGATCCGCGTCTCGGCGGGCGTGCCCTGATCATTGATCAGTTGCAAAAGCCGCGCCTGCAAGACGCCTGGAAGCGCCTCGATATCTTCCAGCACCAACGTGCCGCCGCGCGCCTCTTCAACCAATGGCAGGGTCTCGCCCTCCTCCACCGGCTCAAACAGTTTCTTGGACAGCGAGGCCTCATCAAAAGCCGCACAGCTCAGCGTGATGAACTTTTTGCCCGCTCGCGGGCCCACAGCATGAAGCGCATGCGCCACAAGGGTCTTGCCGGTGCCGGTCTCGCCATCAATCAAGACGTGGCCATCCGCTTGGCCGAGATCAAGAATATCCTCCCGCAGCCGCTCCATCACAGGGCTTGAGCCGATCAGCTTCTTCATCAGCGCCGCCCCGTCTGACAGCTCTTTGCGCAGCGCCCGGTTGTCTAACGTCAGACGGCGAGACACGGTGGCGCGTTTGGCAAGCTCGGTCATGCGGTCGGGGTTGAACGGCTTTTCAAGGAAATCAAACGCGCCCACGCGCATCGCTTCCACCGCCATCGGCACATCGCCGTGGCCCGTGATCATAATAACGGGCAGAGAGCTGTCCTGGCTCATCAACCGCTTGAGAAACTGCATCCCATCCATGCCGGGCATCTTGATGTCACTGACGACAATGCCGGGATAGTCGCTGCCAATACCTTTCAGCGCTTCCTCAGCGCTTGGAAAGGTCTCGGTGTCATAGCCCGACAGAGCCAGCCATTGAGAGATGGACTGACGCATATCCTGTTCGTCATCGACAATTGCGATCTTTAGTGCAGTGGCCATAGCAGTGGCTCCTTTGATGCAAAGCGCCTATTCGGCAGCTTCAATGTTCATTCTATCTTCATTGGCCAAAGGCAGCTGGATTTCGAACACAGCGCCTCCGTTCTGGCCGTTTCTGGCGGTTAGCCGCCCCCCGAGTTCTTTCACAATGCCCGAACTGATCGCGAGCCCCAGCCCCACGCCCTCGCCGGGTTGTTTGGTCGTATAAAACGGCTCAAACAGATCGTCTAAATTGGTGATCCCTTCGCCATTGTCGCGCACGGCCAGCGTCGCCGTCTCGCCTTGGGTCAGCAAAATCTCGATCTCTTGGTTGTCTAGGCCTTTGGTTGCGTCAAGCGCGTTGCGAAACAGGTTCACGATCACCTGCTCAAGGCGCACCATATCGCCGCGCACCACGACCGGCTCATCCGGCAGGGTGGAGATAACCCTGACTTCGCCACGTTTCAACTGCGGCTCCATCATCGCGATCGATCCGCGCACCGCGTCGCGCAAATCGACGGCGAGCAAATCTTCGCCCCCTTTGCGCGCATAAGACTTCAGCTGCTTGGTAATCGCGCCCATTCGCTCGATCAGATCATCAATGCGCTGAAAAGAGCTTTGCGCCTCATCAGGGCGTTGGCGCTGCAAGAGCAATTTCGCACCGGCCAAATAGGTCTTCATCGCAGCCAGTGGCTGGTTCAGCTCGTGGCTGACGGCCGCAGACATCTCGCCCAAAGCGGCAAGCTTTTGGGACTGCGCCAAAGATTGCTCGGCCACTTGCAAGTTGGCTTCGACCTTTTGACGCTCTGCAATCTCTCGGCTCAGGCGTTGGTTCAACTCTCGCAAAGTCTCGGATTCGCGCCGGAAGAAGCCCGCTTGCGATTGCGCGCGCCGTGACAACACGTAAAAGGCCAACGCCAGAAGGATCGCAAAGGCCATGATCTCAATTGCCAAAACGCCATTCACCCGCTCGCGCACCGAGGCGTAGTTGGAAAACGATGTCAGCCGCCAGCCGCGAAACGGGATGCGACCATCCATCCGCATCATCGCCTGCCCGCTAAAATACGCATCCGGCGAGCCCAGCACGAAATAGCCACCCGTCGCATCAAAAGCGCGCCGGATTGCGCTGTCGGGCGTTTGATTGGCCAAAGCCTCCTCAATCGACTGCCCCCGCCAGCGCGGATCAGTCGCAATCACGACCTGACCTTCGCTATTGGTGATCAGCACCGCCTCATTGGGAGACCGCCAGCGCGATTCAAACTGGCGCAGATCGACATCGACAACGATTACACCGATGCCCTGCTTTTCCGATTCAATGCGCCGCGAATAGGTGAATTGATAAGCGCCTGTTTCCAGCTCGGTGGCGTTAAACACCGTGTCATTGGCCCGCAAAGCGTCGACGAAATAGGGTTCTTGGCGGAAGGCTTTGCCCAACTCTCCGCGATCCGACGACGCCACTGTGCGCCCCTCTTCATCAAGCAAACGCATGCCCTGAACACCGATTTCTTCGGCAAAAGAGATCAATCTTTGCGAGGTCGCGGAATAATCATTCGAGTTCAAAGAGTTAATCATCACCGGATCGCGCGACAGCAAAAGCGGCACAATCTGGTTGCGGCGCAGCTCGCTTGAGATCGCATTTGAGTACAAAGCGACGCGAATTTCGCCGCGATTGCGGGTTGTCTCAGTGAAGCGATTGGTCAGTAAGATATTGGAAACCCACACAATTGCGACGGCAATCGCAATCAGGCCTACCACGATAGCGCGCATGATCCACGTGGCCCGCGGGTCGCGCACCTTCGGCGCTTTGGGAGGATTTGCCTCAGAACTCATGGGTGCAGACTACGGGTTCGCCCGTTTTTGCTCAAGTACGGCTTCGGCGGGTTTACGCCGCCGCCATTACCCCAACCAAAGAGGCAAAAACCGCAGCCCCGTCCGTGTTGCCTTGCGCCTCGTCCACGGCGCGTTCCGGATGGGGCATCATCCCCAAAACGCGACGGTTTTCTGATAAAACACCCGCAATATCACCTGCCGAGCCATTGGGGTTGTCCAGATAGGAAAACGCCACACGGTCTTCGCCGCGCAGTTTCGCCACCAAATCGGCATCAGCGGAATAGTTCCCATCGTGATGGGCTATCGGAATTGTGATCTCGGAGCCCTTCGCATAACCGCTGGTAAACGGGCTATCTGCCGTCTCGACTTTAAGTTTCTCCGCGCGGCACACGAACTTAAGCCCCGCATTGCGCATCAGCACACCGGGCAAAAGCCCTGTTTCACACAGCACCTGAAAGCCGTTGCAAATGCCGATCACATGGCCACCCCGCCCGGCAAAATCGACCACAGCGCGGCAAATCGGCGATTGCGCCGCAATCGCGCCGCAACGCAGGTAGTCCCCAAAGGAGAACCCGCCCGGAATGCCGATCACATCGAGCCCTTTGGGCAAGGAGGTGTCCTTGTGCCAGACCGTTGAGACCTCAGCGCCCGCTTTGCGAAACCCCTCGACCAGATCGCGGTCGCAGTTCGAGCCCGGGAATGTAATGACTGCTGCTTTCATGCCGCTCACCCCATCTCGATCGCGTAGCTTTCGATCACCGTATTGGCGAGCAGCTTTTCGCACATCTCTTTGACCTTCGCCTCCGGCGTGCCATCGGCCAGATCCAACTCGATCACTTTGCCTTGGCGGACACCCTCGACGCCGTCAAATCCCAAGGTCCCCAGCGCATGGCGCACGGCCTCGCCTTGCGGGTCCAACACTCCGTTCTTCAGCATGACATGCACGCGTGCTTTCATAGTTTCAGCTCCTCAGCCTTTGACAACGGCACATTCCCAGCCGTCATAATCCCATCCCATCGCGTCCAACTCGTCAAACAGGCGCGACGTAAATTCATCAAACTCCTCCGAGCCGACCTCGCGTTCCTGCTCGGCCACAATTCCGCCGCCCACTTCTGCCTCTGACAGGCTCAGATCAAATTCCGCGAGATATTCAAAAACCTCATAGCGCGATGCGCTGTTCTCGTCCTTCTTAGGATAAGCGTAATGCGTGACATGACGCTCAGCGGTTCCGTCATCGCCGTGCAACGCCAGTTGTTCGCGCACTGCTTCATTGGCAACAAAGCTGCCCATAATCAGCGGGGCTTTTTGCCCGCCCCCGCCCAAAAGTTTCTTGAGCAGCCCCAGCACCATTTCAGTTGATCAGCGTGGGCTTGGTGACGGGCTGCGCATTGTTGGGCATCACGCCCAAACGTTTGGCCACTTCGGTATACGCATCCGCCAGATTGCCCAGATCGCGCCGGAACACATCCTTGTCGAGTTTTTGGCCCGTCTCCATATCCCACAAACGGCAGCTGTCGGGGCTGATCTCATCGGCCACAATCAAGCGCTGGAAATCGCCCTCATAATGCCTGCCTATCTCGATTTTGAAATCAATCAGCTTGATCCCAACCCCGTACATCACGCCGGACATGAAATCATTCACCCGCAGCGCAAGTGCGACCATATCGTCCAAATCCTGCTGCGAGGCCCAGCCAAAGGCGATGATATATTCCTCCGGCACCAGCGGATCGCCGAGATCGTCGTTTTTGTAGGAAAACTCCACAATCGGGCGCGGCAGAACGGTGCCCTCTTCCATCCCCAATCGCTTGGCCATGGAGCCTGCCGCGTAATTGCGCACAATCACTTCAAGCGGAATGATCTCGACGGCGCGGATCAGCTGTTCGCGCATATTGATGCGTTTGATGAAATGCGTCGGCACGCCGATTTGCGTAAGACCGGTCATGAAATACTCGCTCAACCGGTTGTTGAGCACGCCTTTGCCATCAATCACATCATGCTTTTCAGCATTGAACGCGGTGGCATCATCTTTGAAATATTGCACCAAAGTGCCGGGCTCCGGGCCCTCATAAAGCGTCTTGGCTTTGCCTTCGTAGATTTTCTTGCGCCGTGCCATTTGCCTGTCCCCCATGGCGCGGAATATGCGCCCCACCAAAGGCAAGCGCGCCTTCGGCTTTGTTGAGACAGCCTATACGCCACGACATGCGATCAGACAAGCAATGCGCGCCATGAGATTTGCGCTTCGAACTTAGGCACGCTCACTGCGTTGAAGGATCGTGATCGCCTCAAACATGCAGCTATACCTGTCGGGCTCAATTTGCAGGCAATTCGACATCTCGCTCAGCGCCGCGCGGGCGCTGTCATCAACCGCACCGTCGACATGCGCCGCGCGAATGGCAAAACACATCGCGGTCTCGCGCAGGCTCGGGCTCAGCGTGTCGACCGCATCGCGCAAACAGGCCTCAGGCCCACGGCCAGAGAGATCATCAATCGCGGCACCAATCAGCTCTCCGGTGCGCAAATATCCCAGCTTCTGGAAAATCGGGCTAAACATGCAGGTTGAGACCAGTTGATCTTGGTCCGCCTTGCTGACCTCTCCGGCACCCGCCATCGTCACCACCGCAGGCGACAGCACAGCGCGCGCGATATTGTCGATAGAGGCAACAGCCACGGTTGGCTTGCCGCGCAATTGCGAAAAAAATCCCATCAGAACATCCCTTTTCCCAAGTCTTCCCCACTCAGTGGTTGAAAAAACGGGCGATATTGCGGCCTCGGCGCGGAGCTTTTGCGAAACGCCGCCCCTTGCAGCGACACAGAGCTGGGGTCATATGTAGGGAAACAACCCAAATGCAGGAGCCGCCCCCCATGTCTTCATTCGATGATCGCGAAAATGCCTTCGAAAACAAATACGCCCATGACGCCGAAATGCAGTTCAAAGCCGAAGCGCGCCGCAACAAATTGCTGGGCCTTTGGGCGGCAGAGCTGTTGGGCAAATCCGGCGACGCGGCAGCGGACTATGCCAAAGAGGTCGTGAAATCTGACTTTGAAGAAGCCGGCGACGAGGATGTGTTTCGCAAAGTTGCAGGCGATCTGGGTGATGCCGCAGATGAGGACACGATCCGCGCCAAAATGACCGAGCTGATGGCAGAAGCCAAAGCTCAAATCATGAGCGAAGCTTAAAGCTTACGATTTGACGTTAACGTAAAATAATCCGCGCCTCAGCTACCCGCAGAGGCGCGTGCAGCGCCCTCTCATCTTGGGTGCAAGGGACGACCACCCAAACCCTCCTCATAATCATTATGATCTTTATGAATTTGATTCACGGGCCTGCGCGTGTCATGCGCGGGAGGTATCTTTCCGATCCACTCCCAAAGGTCTTCCCCCATGGCTGCAACCCCCGCCACCGACCCGCTTAGCTCTTTTCTTGAGACCCGCGACTGGCTCCTGACTGATGGGGCCACTGGCACCACTTTGTTCAACATGGGGCTGTCCTCTGGCGACGCGCCGGAGCTGTGGAACGAAGACCACCCCGACCGGATCACAAAGCTCTATCAAGGGGCAGTCGATGCGGGCAGCGACTTGTTCCTGACAAATTCCTTCGGCTCCAACGCCTCACGCTTGAAACTGCACGGCGCCGAGGACCGCGCCTTCGATCTGTCGCGCATGGCCGCCGAGATTGGCCGCGAGGTCGCCGACACAGCGGGCCGCACCGTCATCGTCGCAGGCTCGATGGGTCCAACGGGCGAGATCATGCAACCGATGGGCACGCTTACCCACGAGACCGCCGTCGAGATGTTTCATCAGCAAGCCGAAGGCCTGAAATCAGGCGGCGCCGATGTGCTCTGGGTAGAAACGATCTCGGCGCCCGAAGAATACAAAGCCGCGTCCGAGGGTGCCGCCCTTGCGGGCATGCCGTGGTGCGGCACGATGAGTTTCGACACAGCCGGACGCACCATGATGGGCCTGACCTCAGCCGATCTGACCAGCTTTGTCGAACGCCTCGCCCATAAGCCCGTGGCCTTTGGCGCCAATTGCGGCGTTGGCGCGTCCGATCTGTTGCGCACAGTTTTGGGCTTTGCGCCCACGCAGCGCCCGATCATCGCGAAAGGCAATGCAGGCATCCCGAAATACCATGACGGCCACATCCATTATGACGGCACGCCCGAGTTGATGGCCGATTATGCCTGCCTCGCCCGCGACAGTGGCGCGACTTTGATCGGCGGCTGCTGCGGCACCACGCCCGAGCATCTGCGCAAAATGCGCGAAGCGCTCGAGACCCGCCCCCGCCGCACCAAGCCCAGCTTGGACGAGATCACAAATGCGCTTGGCGGGTTTTCATCGGGTAGCGACGGCACAGACGGCAAAGGCCCCGCCGCCCGCGTCACAAAACGCCGCCGCGCCCGCGCGTGATCTAGAAAAGATCCAACTGATCGCCGACCCGCTCGGGCCGCTTGAACAGATCACACCGCAGCCTCGGCAATCGCGCCCGCAAACCCAAACGCTTTGCGGCTTTGTCGAACCGCTGTCGCAGCAGGTCCGCATAGACCCCCTCGCCCGTCATCCGCTTGCCGAACTGAGCATCATAATCCTTACCGCCATGCATCTCGCGAACCCGCGCCATAACACGCGCGGCGCGGTCGGGGTAATGCTCGGCCAACCAGTCTTGAAACAAGGGTGAGACCTCGCGCGGCAAGCGCAGCGCAATCCCACTGGCCGCGATCGCGCCGGCATCGTGCCCCGCTTGCAAGATCGCCTCTATCTCATGATCCGTCAGCCCCGGCACAATCGGCGAGACCATGATCCGCACCGGAATGCCCGCCTCTGCCAGCCGTTCAATTGTCTTCAACCGACGCTTCGGCGCGGGCACCCGAGGCTCCATCGCGCGCGACAAATCAGCGTCGAGCGTCGTCACCGAAATCCCAACCCGCGCCAGCCCTTGCCGCGCCATATCGGCCAAAATATCAATGTCACGCTCGATCAAAACGCCTTTGGTCACGATCGCCACGGGGTGTTTATGCGCCGCCAAAACCTCCAACACGCCACGCATGATCTGCCGCGTCTTCTCGATCGGCTGATAGGCATCCGTATTGGTGCCAATCGCGATCACGTCCGGCACGTATCGCGGATGGGCCAGCTCGCGCGTCAAAGCCTCCGCCGCACCGGGTCGCGCAATCAACTCGGTCTCGAAATCCAGCCCCGGCGAGAGCCCCAGATAGGCATGGCTCGGCCGCGCAAAGCAGTAGATGCAGCCATGCTCACAGCCACGATACGGATTGATCGACCGATCAAAGCTCAGATCCGGCGAGGTGTTGCGCGAAATGACCTTTTTGATCGCCTCATCGCGCGTATTGGTGCGCAAAACCGGCAAATCTTCGGTAGCATCCCACCCATCATCGAAGCCGATTTTCTCCAACGCTTCAAAGCGGTTAGTCCGGTTGCTCGCGGCCGCGCGTCCACGCCGGCGTTCTGGATCAATAAGGTCGGACTGCGTCATGGCCGAAAGCTAGAACAAACGCGGAACATAGGCAAGTCTTCGTCGGTCCTGTGATGTTCAATGTCGCAATCCGTCGCGCCATTTGTCGCACCCCGCGACAAGCTTTAGCAATGAAACATCAGCGCAATCGCGCTCAGGAGACCTCAAAATGTCCGACGAAGAAGATGACATCATCCTGTCCGAACTCAACGACGATGATCTCGTCGCCCAGATGTTCGACGACCTTTATGACGGCCTCAAAGAAGAGATCGAAGAAGGCGTCAATATCCTGCTGGAACGCAAATGGGAGCCCTATGACATCCTGACCCGCGCTCTGGTCGGCGGCATGACCATCGTCGGCAATGATTTCCGCGACGGCATCCTGTTCGTGCCGGAAGTTCTGCTGGCGGCCAACGCGATGAAGGGCGGCATGGCGATCCTGAAGCCGCTTCTGGCTGAGACCGGCGCACCGCGCGTCGGCAAAATGGTGATCGGCACCGTCAAAGGCGACATCCACGACATCGGCAAAAACCTCGTGTCGATGATGATGGAAGGCGCAGGGTTCGAAGTCGTCGATCTGGGCATCAATAATGCGGTCGAAAGCTATCTCGAAGCGCTTGAAACCGAAGAGCCTGACATCCTCGGCATGTCCGCCCTTCTAACGACCACGATGCCTTATATGAAGGTCGTGATCGACACGATGGTCGAGAAAGGCATCCGCGACGACTACACCATTCTGGTCGGCGGCGCGCCATTGAACGAGGAATTCGGCAAAGCCATCGGCGCAGACGCCTATTGCCGCGACGCCGCCGTGGCCGTTGAAACCGCCAAAGAGTTCATGGCCCGCAAGCACAATCAACTCGCCGCCGGATGAACGCGGCTTACAGCGAAATTTCCAAGGGGCAGTCGCAACGCTGCCCCTTTTCTTTTGCCCCCCGCCTGCCCA
>CAZCEW010000044.1:0-19353 GCA_964497775.1 uncultured Rhodobacterales bacterium | reverse complement strand
AGATGGCCGCGGTCGAGATAGATTTGCAGGCCGACGAAACGGCCCAAAGGCTCTGCCGCGCGCAGGGCCTCAGTCGCGGATTGGTCAATGGTGGTCGATTTGGTGATCCCGAACGGGCCTTGGTTTTCGACCTCGATCAGCACGGCCTCATGCGGGGCGTAGACCGATTGGACAAGCACGGAGATGATCGGCAAGGCGATGAACAAGATCATCGCAAGACCTGTTGGCAGGAAAAACCAAAAGAACGTCTTGTGTTTCATGGGCTATCAAGCCCCCCATCCCTGAGTGATCCGGGCGGCCGCATCTGATGTGCGGCTTTGCGCGGAGAGGTTCGGGAAGGCACCGCGCGCGATGCCTCCCCGCAGATCGTAGCGGCTTACTTACTGAAGGAAGCCGTTTTCTTTGGCCGCAGCAGTGTAGGCAGCTTCAACATCGGCCAAGGCTTGCTCGGCTGTTTCTTTGCCTTGCATGAAGTCAGACAGCTCTGCACCAAGCGCCGTGTGCAGCAGGCCTTGGTAAGGCAGCATCGGGTAAGGCGTGGAGCCCATTTCAACCGCGCCGAACACGCCAGCAGATTGTGGAGTTGGCTGGTAGCCGTCGATCAGCCAAACCGCTTGTGGCGACGTGGTCTCATTGAGGATCGAGGGATCAATCGCGGCTGTCATGGCTTTGAACGTCGCTTCTGCATCCGCGTCAGAGATGTTCTTGGCCACGGTCCAGCCGTCCCACCAGAGCGTTGTCGCGGCTGTCGAGCCACCGCCAACTGTCATTGGTGCGCCGAGGTTGGTGTTGTTGACCACTTCCTCGGATGTGCCTTCGGCTTCCACAAGTGCGCCCGTGCGCGAGCCCCACATGTTCATCAGAGCCACGTTGCCTGCGCGCCATTCGGCGGAAGTGGCGTTACTGTCATGTGTCAGGAAGTCGGGGTTCATATATTCCGACAAGGCTTTCATCATCTCCAAGGCTTTGACGCCTTGCTCGTTATTGATGGTCACCTCGGCTGAGCCTTCTTTGAAGAACTGGCCGCCATAGCCGATATACATGTTGTTGAATTCCTGCGCGAGGTTCCAACCGGCTTTGTAAGCGCCGCCAACGGGGTTCTCGAGGATGCCCTTCTCGCGGATCATTTTCGCGGCTGCGAGCATGTCCTCATAGGTTTTTGGAGCTTCAACGCCGGCTTTCTCTAGGATGTCACCGCGATAGACAAGGTGCTGCGCGTTGGCCATGAAGGCCACGGCCATGACTTTGCCGCCAACTGTGATCAGCTGGTTTGGCTTGATGTTTTGGCCGAACTTGGCGACCAGATCGTCCAATGGGCGGATGACGTCTTCATTCATCAGCGCCACGATAGAAGAGTTCGCAACGATCGCTGTGGTGTATTCGGCAGGGTTGCCTGTCATACCGGCGACGTTGATCTTCTGGTGATCGGCTGTGAGGTTCGCTTTGACTTCGACGCTGTCGGACGCACAGGCCATGGCGCCTGATCCAATGGTCTGGATCGCAGGGAATTCGTTGCCGACGATGCTAACACGGCCGGTTTTGATGTCGCAGCCATGGCCATCGGCGAAAGCGCCTGTGGCGAATGCCGCGATTGCTGCACCAGACAGCAGTGATGTTTTGATATGTTTCATGGAGTTCTCCCAGTTATTCGGGCCTTGCCCGTCAGTTTATTTTGGGCTTTGCCCGCCCATTTATTCCTCGACCAGAGCAGATATGCGCGGCCGCGAATACGTATTCATAGCCCCATTCATAGCGGCTTGCAGTTGAGATTGGCAAGTCAAACTCAAAGCTGCAAGATCAAATCTGTCTGGGAGCCTAGTTCAGATCGCCGAATTTCTCTCGCTCAAGCCCCATGCGTTTGAGAAGGGGCGCGATTTTCCACAAGCTGGGATCTTCCTCCTCAAGCTCTTCAACCTTGCGTGCAATGGTGAAAAGCCCTGCCAGATCGGCGTCTAGCATGGGGCCACCGCGTTTGCGCGGATAGCCGTGACCGTGGACCATAACGCAATCGATATCGCTGGGGCGCGAGGCAATCCCTTCGTCAAGCAGATGTGCTGCCTCGTTGACGATGGCCAGCAAGATGCGGTCGCGGATTTCGCGGTCGGTGAAGCTGCGTGGCTCGATCTCTTTGTCGGCGCGCAACATGCCGATCAGCGAGAGCACGTCGGGATTAGGATAGCCCTGCTTGCCATTGGAATCGTAGAGATAATAGCCCTTACCGGATTTGCGCCCGAACCACTTTTTCTCGCACATCTTATCGCCGATCTCGACATAGCGCAGGTCAGAGTTGCGCCCTTTGAGCTTGCGTTGTGACCAAGCAATGTTGAGCCCCACCCGGTCGAGCACTTGATAGGGGCCTTGCGCAAAGCCAAAAGCGCGCATGGCGGTGTCGATTTGTGCAGGTTGCGCGCCGTCTTCCAGCATCGCATCGGCCACAAGGCGCATGCGCACCAAGATGCGGTTGGCGATAAAGCCTTCGGCCACGCCAGAGCGGACGGGCAATTTGCCGAGCTTGCGCACCAGCCCATGCACGGTGGCAACTGCATCATTGCCTGTGGCGTGGCCTATGACAATTTCAACCAGACGCATCCGGTCGGCGGGCGCAAAGAAATGCAGGCCAAGGAACCTGTCAGGACGCCCCGAGGAGGCCGCCAAGCTGTTGGTGTTCAGATAGGATGTGTTGGTGGCGATGATCGCGTCGTCTTTGGCGACCTCACCTATTGCGCGCAAGGCGTCTTGCTTGAGGCGGCGGTCTTCGGTGATCGCCTCGATGATGACGTCTGCGTCTTTCAACTTATCCATGCGGGTGGTCAGCGTCAGATGGTTGAGCGCCTCGCTGGCTGCGGCCTCCGACATGCGGCCACGTTTGACGGCGCGCTCGTAATGTTTGCCGATCCGCTCGAGCGTGGTGTTGACGCCTTGGTCATCTTGCTCGACCAGCACAACGTCGAGACCTGCATCAAAGCAGGCAATCGCGATCCCTGCCCCCATCAGCCCACCGCCGACAATGCCTATCACATCGACTTCTGCCGCTGTGGCGTCTTGCAACTCAGTAAATTTCGCGGCGCGGCGTTCGGCAAAAAACGCATGGCGCAGACCCTTGGAGGCGCGGGACGCAAGGCAGGCATCGAAAGCCTCAGCCTCCATCTGCGCGCCGGCGCTATAGGGCACCAGCAAGGCGGCTTCGACACATTCGACAATTTTCGCAGGCGCCAAGGCTTTGCCGAATTGCTTGGCCACTTCCGTGCGGTAGGAGTTGACGGTTTTCATGTAAGCCGCGCCATCGGCCATCGAATCGCGGCGCGTTGAGGTGACGCGCAGCGCTTCCATCTCGCCTGCAAATTCCAATGCCCCTTGGCGCAGATCGCCCTTGGCGATGCGGTCAATCAGGCCGATACGGTAGGCCTTGCGCGTGGCAATCGGGTTACCGGAGAGCATCATATCAAGAGCGGCTTCCGCGCCCACAAGTCGCGGCAGACGCTGCGTTCCGCCCGCGCCGGGCAAAAGGCCCAGTTTGATCTCGGGCAGTCCACATTGCGTGTCGGGGTCCGCGATGCGGTAATGGGCGGCCATTGCCAGCTCGAGCCCGCCGCCAAAGGTGGTGCCGTGAATGGCGGCAATAACAGGCTTCGAGCTGGCCTCGATCCGGTCGCATAGATCGCGCAAATGCGGCTGGATTTTCGTGGCCGCGTCGAACTCGGCAATGTCGGCGCCTACCGGGAAAGTCCGGCCATTGGCCGCGATCACGATGGCGCGCGCCTTGTCATCGGCAAGTGCTGCATTCAAAGCCGCCATAACACCGCGCCGCACGGCACCGCCCAAAGCGTTCACAGGAGGATTGGTGATGATGATGGAAGCGACGTCGCCACTGCGCTCTAGGCGGACGGGGTGTTTCATTGTGATCAACCTTGGGTCATCTGTCGGGCCATACGGGCCAATATCGGTATAGCGCTCGCATAGCTGCGGGCAATTTCAGGGTTGGAGGCGTTGCCATCCGATGCGCGGCGTACCACGCCCTCTAAGATCGCCGCCAGTCGAAAAAAGCTAAAACTCAGGTAAAATGCCCAATTGTCAGGCGCGTCGATGCCGCGATGGGTGCAATAGGTATCTATATAGGCCTCCTCGCTCGGGATCGAAAGCGCGTCGCGGTCAAGCCCGCCAAGCCCGCGCATACCGCCCTCATAGGGCAGACGCCATTGCATGCATTGATAGGCCAGATCGGCGAGCGGGTGGCCGAGGGTGGAAAGCTCCCAGTCGAGAAGCGCTACAACTTTGGGCGCGTCCGGCGCGAAGATCATATTGTCGAGCCGGTAGTCGCCATGGACCAGCGTCAATTGCCCGTCATCTTCGACCATGTTGTCAGCCAGCCAGCCCATGACGTGATCCATATCGGCATTGGGCTGTAGCCGCGAGGCCAGCGATTGACGTGTCCAGGCAGACGTTTGACGCGCGAAGTAATTGCCGGGCTTGCCGAAATCGCTGAGGCCTATGCGTGCAGGCTCGACCGCGTGCAGCTTCGCCAGCGTCTCGGCCATGGCGGCGTAGATCTCTGAGCGCTCCGACCCATCAAGCTCTGGCAGGCTGGGGTCCCAGAAGATGCGGCCTTGCGTGAACTCCATAAGAAAGAAAGCGCGGCCTATGGGTGAGGTCTCGTCTTGTGCGAGGTGGATCATGGCAGGCACGGGCACGTCCGTTTGTGCGAGTGCTTCCATCACGCGAAATTCCCGCTCCACCATATGGGCTGACTTCAAGAGCGTGCCGGGCGGCTTGGCGCGCAAGACGTATTGCCCTGCCTCGCAAGTTAGTTTGTAAGTCGGGTTGGATTGGCCGGTGGCGAATTTCGTAAGCTCTTTAAGCGCGCCGAGCTCTGGCAGCGCGCGCGCCAGATAGGGGGCGATTGTCTCGGGCGTTATGTCGGGTGCTGAGCTCATCAGACGCCAGTCTAGGGAGCGCGCGACGATTGACAAGACACCCGCGATTGACAAGCCGCCCCCGCCCGCCTGACAGTGGCCGCGCAGCAAGGGAGTGTCTGTGATGATGGATTTGGGTGTATCGACGCGGGTGGCGCCTTTGCGCGAACAAGTCCGCGAGATGGTGCGCGATGTGATCGCTCCAATGGACGCGGAGTATTTCAGCGAGGTCGAGATCGGTGATCGCTGGAGCTTCACCCCGCGCCAGACCGAGATCGTCGAAGGGCTGAAATCACAAGCCCGCGCGAAAGGGCTTTGGAACTTGTGGCTCACCGATAGTGACAAGGGCCATGGGTTGAACACGGTCGAATATGCCTATCTGGCCGAGGAGATGGGCCGCGCGCATCTGGCGCCAGAAAGCTTCAATTGCAACGCGCCCGATACGGGCAATATGGAAGTGTTCGAGCGCTACGGCACAGACGCGATGAAGCAGCAATGGCTGGCGCCTTTGCTGGACGGTCAAATCCGCTCGGCTTATCTGATGACGGAGCCGGATGTGGCCTCGTCTGATGCCACAAACATTGCGCTGTCTTGCGTGCGCGATGGCGATGACTACGTCTTGAACGGAGAGAAATGGTGGTCGACGGGTGCCGGCGATCCGCGATGCGCGGTCTATATCATCATGGTGCGCACAGGCGGTGAAGACGCGCCGAAACACAAGCGCCATTCGATGATTGTGGTCGATGCCAAAAGCGCAGGCATAGAGAAGATCCGCGCCATGCAGGTTTACGGCGATGACGAGGCCCCGCATGGGCATATGCATTTGCGGTTCAGCGATGTGCGCGTGCCTGCGGAAAATCTGCTTCTGGGCGAAGGGCGCGGGTTTGAAATCTCGCAAGGCCGTTTAGGTCCGGGGCGCATTCATCACTGCATGCGCGCGATTGGCATGGCGGAGCGGGCGTTGGAGTTGATGTGCCAACGATCACTGGCGCGCGAGGCCTTCGGCAAACCGCTGGCGCATCTGGGTGCCAATTTCGATCACATCGCCAATGCGCGGATGCAGATCGAGCAGGCGCGGCTTTTGTGTCTGAAAGCGGCATGGATGATGGATCAAGGCGATCCGCGTGCGGCGGCCCCTTGGATCAGTCAAGTGAAGGTCGAAGCGCCGCGCATCGCGTTAGAGATCACCGATCAAGCGGTGCAGATGTTTGGCGCGCAAGGCATCAGCCAAGACACACCACTGGCGCGCCAATGGGCGCATCTTCGCACATTGCGCCTTGCCGATGGGCCGGACGCTGTGCACCGCAGGCAAGTCGCGCGCGCAGAGTTGCGCAAGTTCACCAATGATAAGATTTGAGCCGCAGAAATAAGGTGACTGATTAGACTGGCAGATTGTCGAAATAGTCTTCGATGTCATAGACATTGCTGCTGGCGCGGTTCGATCTGATCTGAGCCGTCTCGTCGCTGTTCAGGCGCGCTTTAACATCCTCGATCCGTTCTGGATGGGCGAGCAGAGTTTCGACGATCCGGTCGATCTCGAGCTTTTTGGTTGTGTCTGCAATTGAATTCTTATTGGGCGTCAAAGGTGTTTTTGAAGTGTAGGACATTGGCAGTCTCCCTAAGTTCCGACGTGGTCCCTCGCACAGGTATAATGCAACCCTCATAGCATATTTCAGGCCCGCGTCTAACCGCAAACGGTCCATGGGCGGCGATGTTTGCGTGATCCCGCCGTCAAGCCTCCGAGATCGCTGGAAAAGTTTTTTTGAACGCGCGCGCGGTTTTCGGGTCGTGGAGATCTGTGCCTTGCGGTAACGTTGCGCGCGAAAGTGACAAGAGGGATATCACATGGGCGATTGGGCAATGGGGCTCGCGGGCGGGCTGATGATTGGCTGTGCGGCGGCAGTATATTTGCTGGTCTCGGGCCGCGTCATGGGCGCGTCGGGGATTTTGGGCGGGCTGGTCGACGGTACGGGCCGCGCGACAGTGGCGGAACGTCTGAGCTTTATCGCGGGGCTTGTTGGTGTGCCTGCGGTGGCGGTCTTGCTGACCGGCGGAGCGCAAACCCATATCACGGCAAATCTCGGTCTGGTCATTGCCGCAGGGCTGTTGGTCGGGCTCGGCACGCGGATGGCCAATGGCTGCACGTCGGGCCACGGGGTGTGCGGCATCTCTAGGCTGTCGGCGCGCGGGATTATCGCGACGCTATGCTATCTGGCGGCGGGTGGCGTGACGGTTTTGATTTTTAAACATCTGCTGGGGCTGACATGAAACGCAATCTGGTAAGCTTCGCTACGGGTGGTTTGTTTGGCTTGGGGCTGTTGGTTTCGGGCATGACGGATACGCGCAAAGTCATCGGCTGGCTTGATGTCTTCGGCGATTGGGATCCAACGCTGGCCTTTGTGCTGGGCGGCGCGATTATTCCGATGGCTGTGGCGTGGTATGTCACGCGAACGCGCGAGGCGTCCGTGTTGGGCCGCGCCTTCCCTGCTCCACCTACGCGCGAGATTGACACCAACCTGATCGCGGGCTCGGTGCTCTTTGGTGCAGGATGGGGCATGGCGGGCTTGTGTCCGGGGCCTGCGATGGCGTCGCTGAGCTGGGGCGGTTTGGGTGGAATTGCGTTCTTCGTGGCGATGTGTGTTGGCATGCTGGGCGCACCGCGCTTTACGGCGGCGCTTTCTGCGCGTATCTGAAGGTCATGGATATACGTATTTTGTCACCCGATTTCGCAGTTTCTCCGCAGATACACGCCTCTGATATGGCGCAGCTGAAAGAAGAGGGCTTCACTCATATCATATGTAACCGCCCTGCTCATGAAAGTGGCCCCGGCGATTTGCCCGAAGATATCCGCGCAGCAGCCAAGGCGGCAGGCTTGGGGTTTTCCGACAATCCCGTCACGATGGGCCAGTTGAGCATGGACAATATCGAAGGCCAACGCGCAGACGGCAAGGTTCTGGCCTATTGCGCCTCGGGGACACGCTCGGCGATTGTCTGGGCCTTGTCGCAGGCCGGTCAGCAAAAGACCGATGCAATCTTGGCCGCCCTAGAGCGCGCAGGCTTTCCGATGCCGCAAATTGGCCAGCAGATCGATGCATTGGCACAGAAATGAGCAAATCTCCCGGACATCGCTGGCATGACATGGGCGGCGCGGATGCGGGCGATATTCCGCAAGACGGCCATGATTTCGAGATCTGGGAAAAGCGCGTCGATGCGCTGATGATCTTAGGCTCTGGCGCGGGGCATTTCACCGTAGACGGCCTGCGCCGCGCCTTGGAAGATATGGGCGAGGACGCCTTTGAGGCGATGAGCTATTACGAGCGCTGGATCGCCGCGATCAACCAAAATCTGATCGAGGCCGGTGTCTATTCGCTGGAGGAGCTTGGTGCGAAGATGGACGAGATCAAAGCGCGCGGCGACAGCTACGGCGCGGCGCAAAAGCCATGAGTTTGTCCAAAGGCACCCAAGTGCGCATCAAAGCGATGACGCCTCCGGGACATATCCGCACGCCGCACTATTTGCGCGGCAAATCCGGCGTGATCGAGCGGGTTTTGGGTGCGTTCAAGAACCCTGAACAACTCGCCTACGCCCTGCCCGCCCCTGAGCGCACGCTCTACCGCGTCCGCTTTGAGATGGCGGAGCTGTGGGGGGACGGCGCCGAGGCCCCTGCTGATACGCTGGACGCAGAAATTTTCGCCCATTGGATCGAGGAGGTCTAAGCCGATGCCGCATGATCACCACCATCATGGTGCCGACGGGCTTAGCCCCTCGGGCCATCCCTACCGCGAAGACAATGACGCACCGCTAAGCTATTGGCAGGTGATGGAAATCGCCGTGCGCGAATTGATGATCGAAAAGGGCGAGGTCACGCCCGCGCAGGTCTCAAACCAAATTGACGCGATGGATGCACGCAGCCCGGCCAATGGAGCCGCCGTCGTGGCACGCGCCTGGAGCGATCCAGACTTCAAGGCGCGGCTTCTGGCCAACGGATCGGACGCTGCGCGCGAGATGGGGTTTGACATCGGCCCGATGCATCTGGTCGTGGTTGAGAATACGGCAGAGGTGCACAACCTGATCGTGTGTACGTTGTGTTCTTGCTACCCGCGCAACCTTCTGGGCCTGCCGCCGGATTGGTATAAAACGCGTGAATACAGATCGCGGGCCGTGAAATCTCCGCGTTCTGTGCTGGCTGAGTTTGGCGTCGATCTGGACCCTTCTATCACCGTGCGCGTCCATGACAGCACCGCCGATATGCGCTACATCGTTTTACCTGCGCGCCCCGAGGGCTGCGAGGATTGGGACGCCGAGGCGCTGGCCGGATTGGTCACGCGTGACGCGATGATCGGCACAGGCCTGCCAAAGCAGCCCTAAGCCCCCTCGAAGGTTCACGACACATGGCGCAAGGCTCCAATGATCTGATGCGAAAAGGCCCCGCCGAGTTCGTCACCAATCTGGCGATCCGCGCCATTTTGGGGCTTGCGATGTGCTTGCCATATCGCTGGCGCGTGCCTGTCGGCGGTTGGATCGTGTCGCGGATCGTGGCCCCTGTCGCGGGGTATTCGAAACGCGTGCGCGATAACCTTGCCTATGTGATGCCAGAGCTGTCTGAGGCTGAGGTCAAACGCCTGATGCGCGCCGTGCCAGATAATGCAGGCCGCACGCTGGTTGAGATCTATTCCGGCACATCTTTTACCGAGCGATTTGTCGACGCACCGATGACGGGCGTGGGCGTGGCGGCACTGGAAGAAGCGCATGACTCTGGCCGCCCTGTTGTGCTTGTCACGGGTCATTTCGGCAATTACGACGCCCCGCGTGCAGCACTGATTGCAAGGGGATATTCCGTCGGCGCGCTCTACCGCGAGATGAATAACGGCTATTTCAACCCGCATTACGAGGCCGCGATTGCCAAGATTGGCGAGCCGATTTTTCCTCGCGGGCGCAAAGGCTTATCGGCGCTTATTAAATTCCTGCGTGGCGGCGGGATGGCCGGGTTTCTGGTTGATCTTTATATGTGGGAAGGTGCCGATCTGGAATTCTTCGGCAAGCCCGCGCCCACAGCCCTTTCCGCCGCCGAGCTGGCGTTGAAATACGACGCGATCGTTGTGCCGATCTACGGCATCCGTCAGCCCAATGGCCTGGATTTCGAAATTATCGTTGAAGCGCCGATTGAGCCGAGCGATCCGGCCACGATGACGCAAGCGCTCAATGACAGCCTTGAGGCTTTGGTGCGCAGGCATATGGATCAGTGGTTTTGGATACATCGCCGCTGGAAGCCAGAGCAGGCCGAGCGGCGTCAGTCGATCCGCGCAGCCGCCAATATCGGGCCCGACGCACCGTCTTGAATGATCACAACGCAAGGGCTGTCGCCCGAGATCTTATGGCTCAGGCTCAGCGGCGCTTTTCCGTCCCAACTGCCCAAGGTCTCCCAGCTTTCCACGACATTATGATAGGTCATCTCGCGGCCCGCATTCTCGCCAGAGCGGATCGCGACCGTGCGCTGTGGCGCGTAGCGGACAAGTTGGACATGCATGTCAGAGATATTGCCCGACACGCGTGTCGCCGCAATTGAGAGCGCATCGCCTTGACGCGTAATCGACACCGTCACCGGTTTCGCAGCCGCCTGATGGCGCGCGATCTGATCGGCAAGTTTTATCGCTTTCGTGCCGACGATATGGTCTACACCGCCCACGACCATCTGCGGTGTGTAGATCATTGTGCTGTGCGCCGCGCGCGCATAACCGCGCTGACGGGTCGTATGGGCAGGATCGGCAAATTCGTCGGTCCAGCCGAGATAGTCCCAGTAGTCCACATGCAGCGACAGCGCGATCACATCCTCGCGCTCGGCAATCTGGCCCAGAATCTCATCGGCTGGCGGACAGCTGGAACAGCCTTGCGACGTGAACAGCTCAACCACAACATTCTGCGCGCTGGCCTGAAAGCTCAGGCTCATCGCAATAGCAGCCGCGAGAGGTATAAATTTAGACATATCAACCCGTCTCAATTTCTGTGTTGAGGTCAAGCTAGCCGCAAATCCCGCTCCGCTCCAATCAAGCCTTTGCGAGAAATTGTCATAACTTCAAAGCCAACGCCGCGTGGCGGAGAAATAGGCCTCTGCCTTATCGCCGAACTCGGACCGCAAAGCAGCCTCTTCCGGCTCGACAAAACGTCGCGTTAGGATGCCGAAAAATAGCGCCACAAAGATCAGCGACAAAGGCTGCCCGCGCCCAATCACCGCGCCTGCGAGAATAATCAAAAGCCCCAGATAGATCGGATTGCGCGACAGCCGAAACGGGCCCTCGACGATC
This sequence comes from uncultured Rhodobacterales bacterium, assembly GCA_964497775.1. GTDB lineage: Bacteria > Pseudomonadota > Alphaproteobacteria > Rhodobacterales > Rhodobacteraceae > Litoreibacter. The sequence goes on along the minus strand of CAZCEW010000044.1, from coordinate 8,141 downwards.
AAAACTTGCGGCGCGTGATGGGGCTCAATCGTGGTCTTGCGCCGCCAGAACCAGAACGCGGCATAGCCGATCAACACCAGCCCTGCCCCGATCAATGCCCAGCTGAGCCAGATCAGTACAGGCGCGCCCGTGTTGCCCGGAATGGCGCGCGACACGGCCCAATTGAGCACCAAAAACAGCGCAAGCCAGAGCGGCGGTAAATCCGGAAACCCTTTCACAGCCAGTGGCCCTCTTTCTCATTGACCCATAAATATCCCGGGGGGAGGAGGTGAAGCCGACGGGGGGGCAGAGCCCCCCTCGATCTAGACCTCGGCAGAGCCCCCTCAAGCCGCTGAGATCACGCCGCTTTTGCCAGATCGCGCAGCACGTAATGCAGCACGCCGCCATGTTCGATATATTCTTTCTCGATGGCGGTATCGATGCGGCATTTCAATGTGATGGCTTTGACAGATCCATCGGCCATTGTGATCTCGCACGCGACCTCGCTCAAAGGCTGCAAATCGCCCTCAAGCCCGGTGATCGACACGGTTTCCTCGCCCGTCAGACCCAAAGATTTCCGCGTGTCGCTGCCAGTGAACTCAAACGGGATCACGCCCATGCCGACAAGATTGGAGCGGTGGATACGCTCGAAACTTTCCGCGATCACCGCTTTGATGCCCAGAAGCGCCGTGCCTTTCGCCGCCCAATCGCGTGAGGATCCGGCGCCGTATTGCTCGCCGCCAAACACAACCAGCGGCGTGCCTTGCGACTGGTAGGCCATTGCGGCATCGAAAATCGACATCTGCGCGCCGTCAGGCCCGTTGGTATAGCCGCCTTCAACGCCGTCCAGCATCTCGTTCTTGATGCGGATATTGGCGAATGTGCCGCGCATCATCACCTCGTGATTGCCGCGACGTGAGCCGTAGGAGTTGAACTCGCGCGGGCTCACTTGGCGGTCCATCAGGTACTGACCCGCAGGGGTCGATTCCTTAAACGAGCCTGCCGGAGAGATATGGTCCGTGGTGATCATATCGCCCAAAAGCGCCAAAACCTTCGCGCCCTTCACGTCCGAAATCGCACCCGCATTGGCGGACATGTCTTGGAAATAGGGCGGGTTTTGCACGTAGGTCGACGTTGACGGCCAGTCATAGGTCAGGCTGTCGGTGGTCTCGACGCTTTGCCATTTCTCGTCGCCGGTGAAGACTTCGGCATATTTCTCCATAAACGCTTCGCGCGTCACGGTCTGCTCGACCAGCTCGGCCACTTCCTGAGAAGTCGGCCAGATGTCTTTGAGGTAGACGTCATTGCCGTCTTTGTCAGTGCCAAGGCTGTCAGTCGCCAAGTTAATATCAAGCGTGCCTGCCAGCGCATAGGCCACGACCAATGGTGGTGAGGCCAGATAGTTGGCGCGCACGTCAGGTGAGATACGGCCTTCAAAGTTACGGTTGCCCGACAGAACAGATGTCGCCACCAGATCGCCTTCGGCAATCGCCTCGGAGAGCTCTTTTTGGATCGGACCGGAGTTGCCGATACAGGTCGTGCAGCCATAGCCCACAAGGTTGAAGCCAATCGCATCGAGGTCGTCTTGCAACTCGGCGGCTTCCAGATAGGCCGAAACCACCTGAGAGCCCGGCGCCAGAGACGTCTTGACCCAAGGCTTGCGGTTCAGCCCCAGCGCACGCGCTTTGCGCGCCACCAGCCCTGCCCCGATCATCACATATGGGTTCGAGGTGTTGGTGCATGATGTAATCGACGCGATCACGACCTTGCCCGATTCCATTGTGTAGTCTTCGCCAGCAACGGCCACTTCTTTGCCCATCGGGCGTTTGAATGTGTCCTTCATTTCCTTGTGGAAGGCTGTCTGACCATCGGTGAGCGCGACATAATCCTGCGGGCGTTTTGGCCCCGAGATCGCAGGCACGATCGTGCCCATGTCCAGCTCAAGCGTGTCCGTATAAATCGGCGCGTAGTCGTCGCCGCGCCAGAAGCCGTTCTCTTTCGCGTAAGCCTCGACCAATGCGATCGTGTCTTCTTCGCGCCCTGTGGTGCGCAAGTAGCGCAAGGTCTCGCCGTCGATTGGGAAGAAGCCGCATGTCGCGCCATATTCTGGCGCCATGTTGCCGATGGTCGCGCGGTCGGCCAGTGGCAAGCGATCAAGACCCTCGCCGTAGAATTCCACGAATTTGCCGACAACGCCCTTGGCGCGCAGCATCTCGACGACTTTCAACACGAGGTCTGTACCGGTTGTGCCTTCCATCATGGCACCTGTCAGCTTGAAACCGATCACTTCAGGGATCAGCATGGAGATCGGCTGACCCAACATCGCGGCCTCGGCCTCGATCCCGCCAACGCCCCAGCCAAGGACGGCTGCGCCATTGACCATTGTGGTGTGGCTGTCAGTGCCCACCAGCGTGTCAGGGTATGCGACCATCTCGCCTGATTGATCGGTGTCTGACCAAACGGTTTTGGACAGGTATTCAAGGTTCACCTGATGGCAAATACCAGTGCCCGGTGGCACCACGCGGAAATTGTTGAACGCGGACTGGCCCCATTTCAGGAAGGTATAGCGCTCCATATTGCGCTCATATTCGCGGTCGACATTCATCTGAAAGGCGCGCGGGTTGCCGAATTCGTCGATCATCACCGAGTGGTCGATGACCAGATCAACAGGGTTGAGCGGGTTGATTTTCTCGGGATCACCGCCGAGGTTCTTCAGCCCGTCGCGCATCGCGGCCAGATCGACCACGGCAGGCACGCCGGTGAAATCTTGCAACAAGATGCGCGCCGGACGGTAGGCGATCTCGCGCGGGTTTTTGCCGCCCTTGGCGCCCCATTCGGAAAACGCTTTGATGTCGTCGACATGCACTGTCTTGCCATCTTCAAAGCGCAGCATGTTCTCGAGCACGACTTTCAGCGCCGCAGGAAGTTTCGAGAAATCGCCAAGCCCGGCCTCTTCCGCTGCTTTGATCGAATAGAAAGCATAGGACTTGCCGCCAGCTTTCAAAGTTTTGCGGGTTTTCGATGTGTCCTGTCCAACGGTAATGGGCATGGGGGCGCTCTCCTGATATTATTTCGGTGTTTATGAGTTTGCTGCACTGCTCTTGCCTCATGGATCGCGTGCAATCAAGGGGGTCGCGGCGATTTGGGTATACTTTTGTATACATTTTGTTAATTTTTACCCGATCCAACCCGTATTTTCGTCACATCTTCCCGCCGCCTGTGCTTTCAGTTAAGCACTGTCCTATGGGATTTTCGGTCACAGATTTGGCGTGTCGCAGAGGCGAATTGACGGTGCTGAGCGGGCTTAGCTTCGAGATCGCTCCGGGTGAGGCGTTGATTTTGAAAGGCCCCAATGGCGCGGGCAAGACGACGCTGTTGCGCTGCATGGCGGGGCTGACACCGCCTGTGGCGGGCAGTCTTGGGTTTGAGTGCGACGATGTCAGCTATGCGGCCCATGCCGATGGGTTGAAAGCGCAATTGAGCGTGGAGGAGAACTTGCAGTTCTGGGCCACAGTCTACGGCGCGGGCAGCATTGCGCCTGCGGTGACCGGTTTTGATCTGGACACGTTACTGGGTCGCCGCGTGCAGGACCTATCGGCGGGCCAGAAGCGGCGGTTGTCGCTATCGCGCCTGAGCCTGACGGGGCGCGGGCTATGGGCGCTGGATGAGCCGACGGTGTCTTTGGACGTTGAGAACGTCGCGCGGTTTGGGCAGGCCGTGGCGCAGCATCTAAAGACTGGCGGCTCGGCAATCATCGCCACGCATATTGATCTGGGCTTGCCAGGCGCGCGGGAGTTGGACATCGCGCCTTACCGCGCGACGATTGCGCAATCGCGTGATCCGTTTCTTGATGAGGCGCTCAGTTGATTGCGCTTCTCAGACGTGACCTGCGCTTGGCAATCCGCGCGGGCGGTGGCTTCGGGCTGGGCCTTGCGTTCTTCTTGATCGTCGTGGTTCTGGTGCCCTTTGGCGTTGGGCCGGATACCAGCATCTTGGCTCGGATCGCGCCGGGGATCTTATGGATCGGAGCGCTCTTGGCGTGCTTGCTTTCGCTTGATCGGATCTTTCAGCTCGATTTCGAGGATGGCTCGCTCGATCTTCTGGCGACCTCACCGCTGCCCTTGGAGGGCGTGGCCGCGATCAAAGCCCTGTCGCATTGGCTGGTCACGGGGCTGGCGCTGACGATTGCGGCCCCCGTTTTGGGCATTTTCCTGAGCCTGCCTGCGGAAGCCAACCTGTGGTTGGTTGCGTCTCTCGCACTTGGCACGCCCGCGCTGTCACTTCTTGGCGCGTTTGGCGCGGCGCTGACGGTTGGGTTAAAGCGCGGCGGGTTGTTGATATCTCTCTTGGTCTTGCCGCTTTACATCCCGACCCTGATTTTCGGGGCCGAGACCGTGCGGCGCGGCGCGGAAGGCCTGAACGCCACGACGCCCTTGCTGTTTTTGGCAGGGATCAGCGCGGGCTGTTTGGCGCTTTTGCCTTTTGCCACGGCGGCGGCCCTGAGGATGAACTTACGATGAGCCATCCTGCGGCAAAAAATCCTCTCACTTCCACGTCATCCGGCATTGCCGGAGCGTGCAGTGGCGCATAGGTTCCGGCGCATGTCTTTATGGGAATACGCAAATCCGAAACGCTTCATGCAGACCTCTGGCTGGTTGCTGCCATATATGGTGATCAGCTCGGCTGCGTGTTTGGTCGTAGGTTTGATCTGGGGCTTTTTCTTCACGCCCGATGATTTCCGCCAAGGCTCGACCGTGAAGATCATCTATTTGCACGTGCCGTCCGCGTTGATGGCGATCAATGCGTGGTTGATGATGTTGGTGGCCTCGCTGATCTGGATTGTGCGGCGCCACCATGTCTCGGCCCTAGCTGCGCGCGCGGCGGCGCCAATTGGGTTGGTGATGACGCTGATTGCGCTGGCGACTGGTGCGATTTGGGGTCAGCCGATGTGGGGCACCTATTGGGCGTGGGATCCGCGACTGACATCGTTCTTGATCCTTTTTCTCTTCTATCTCGGCTATATCGCGCTGTGGGAAGCGATTGAAAATCCGGACACGGCGGCTGATCTGACCTCGATCCTGTGTCTCGTCGGATCGGTCTTCGCGCTTTTGAGCCGCTACGCAGTGAATTTCTGGAACCAAGGGCTGCATCAAGGCGCGTCGCTGTCGTTAGATAAAGAGGAAAACGTGGCCGACGTGTTCTACTTCCCGCTGCTGGTTTGCATCGCGGGGTTTGTGCTTTTGTTCATAGCGCTGGTTTTAATGCGCACACGCACGGAAATTCGGGCGCGCAGGCTGAACGCGCTTTTGGCGCGCGAAAAGATGGCCCCTGAGGGAGGCGCTCAAAATGGTTGATCTAGGGAAATACGCTGACGCCGTGCTAAGCGCCTATGCGGTGTCCATTGCGTTAATCATCGCCCTTGTGGTCTGGACGCTCTGGCGGTCGCGCAAGGTGAAGGCGGCGCTGGCTGAAGTGGAAGCGCGACGCGAAAAGTAGCGGTGCGAAAAGACCTAGAGCCGAAGCGGTTAAGCTGCATGCACCCGCTCCGGCCCTGATCTGCCTGCCTGTTTTGAATTTTCTTCCTAGTAAATGTAGCGGATCTGATCGCTCCAATACCGCTCCATCCGGCGTAGCGAGCCGTTGATTTCTTCCAGACCACTTGCGCCAATCAGGCCCTTCTCTTCCAACCCGTCAGCATGGGTCGCGAAGAGATCGGAGATATGGCCCCGAATTTCACGCCCCTTCTGGGTGAGCCGGACGCGGACCGAGCGGCGATCAATCTCACAGCGTTGATGGTGCATATAGCCCATCTCCACCAGCTTTTTGAGATTGTAGGACACGTTGGAGCCTTGGTAATAGCCACGCGTTTTCAACTCTCCGGCGGTGACTTCATTGTCGCCGATATTGAACAGCAAAAGCGCTTGCACCGCGTTGATATCAAGCACGCCGAGGCGTTCGAAATCATCCTTGATCACATCAAGAAGCAAACGGTGCAACCGTTCCACCAATGCCAAACTGTCGAGATAGTTCGCCATAAAATTGGGCGCCATCTGTTGCGCCTCTGGCGACGCCATTGCCTTGTTCATACTCATCATTTTCTCCGCCTGAGCTGCTGCCTGGCGAGAAACTGGACAATAAACGCAAATATTCAGTTAAACCGTGACGTAGACGACTAAAATGCGACTTAAATCAGGGTTTTCGCAGATCCATGATGTGGGACATCAGGGCTGCATATTCATCTGGAGCAGCCTCTTGCCCATTGGCCCAGGCATATAGATCATGGTCGTTTTCGCTGAGCATCCGGTCATAAAGATCAAGCCGGTCGTCGCTCAGATCCGACAGGCCCGCATCGCCAAACCCGCCCAAGATCAAATCCATCTCTTTGATGCCGCGCCGCATGGAGCGCAGTTTGAGGCGTTTGATCTTGGTCTCGCGCGGCTCGCTCATGAAGCGGTGTTCAGCGCTTTTTGCAGACGCTTTTCAAGCCGCCCCAGCTTGTCGGTCAGCCGCGCATATTGGGCCCGCGTGCGGCGCAGCTCGGTCAGGATCTCGTCAATATCTGTGGGCAGGCTTTCGCGGTCGCGGGCGTTGCTCAGCCCGTCGCCTTCGCCCGTCAGAAGCCACATGATCGAGACGTTCAAAAGCCCTGCGAGCATTTGCAATTTGTTTGCGCGCGGCTCCGAGATGTCGTCTTCCCAGCCATGTGCTGTTTTCAGCTTCACGCCCAGCTTCTTGGCCATGTCCTGCTGGCTCAGCCCACGGGCCGCGCGCGCGGCGGCAACTCGGTCGCCGAAAGTCGCCGTCTCGTTGCTGAAATAAGCGTCGTCAAATTCATCATCCATCATTGCGGCCTTTTTGGATTTCAAAAATCTGCTGATCTTGTCTTGTGGTGGCTTGGTGGCCAGTGTCTAAGACAAATCATAGACCACTACAAACCCAAGAGGCTTACTGATGTCGTTCCTGTCCGAGACACTCTCCCGCGTGAAACCGTCACCGACGATTGCCGTGACGCAAAAAGCCGCCGAGTTGAAGCGCGCAGGCAAGGACGTCATTGGCCTTGGCGCAGGCGAGCCGGATTTCGACACGCCGCAAAATATCAAGGACGCAGCCGTGGCCGCGATTGCGGCGGGCAAAACGAAATACACGGCCCCTGATGGCATCCCCGAGTTGAAAGAGGCGATCTGCGCCAAGCTGAAGCGTGACAACACATTGGACTACACGCCGTCGCAAGTCTCCGTCGGGACCGGCGGCAAGCAGATCCTGTATAACGCGCTGATGGCCACCTTGAACGAGGGCGACGAGGTCGTGATCCCTGCGCCCTACTGGGTGTCCTATCCGGATATGGTGCTGCTGGCTGGCGGCACGCCAGTTGTGGCCGAGGCGTCTTTGCAGACCAATTTCAAGCTGACGGCGGATCAGTTGGAAGCGGCGATCACCGATAAGACCAAATGGCTGATCTTTAACTCTCCGTCCAACCCGACGGGCGCGGGCTATAGCTGGGACGAGATGAAGGAGCTGACAGACGTGTTGATGCGCCACCCGCATGTCTGGGTGATGAGCGACGATATGTATGAGCATCTGGCCTATGATGACTTCAAATTCTGCACCCCCGCCGAAGTGGAGCCGCGCTTGTATGAGCGCACGCTGACCGTCAACGGTGTCTCCAAGGCCTATGCGATGACCGGCTGGCGGATTGGCTATGCGGCAGGCCCCGAAAAACTGATCGGTGCTATGCGCAAAGTGCAAAGTCAATCAACCTCGAACCCTTGCACGATCTCGCAATGGGCGGCCGTTGAGGCGCTCAATGGCACGCAAGATTTTCTGACCCCCAACAACGAGAAATTCGTGCGCCGCCGCAATTTGGTCGTCGAGATGCTCAATGCCGCAGAAGGCATCGCCTGCCCCGTGCCGGAAGGCGCGTTCTACGTCTACCCGTCGATCGCAGGCTGCATTGGCAAGACCTCTGCCGCAGGCACGAAGATTGTCGATGACGAGACCTTTGCCACGGCGCTACTGGAAGAACATGGCGTGGCCGTGGTGTTCGGCGCGGCCTTCGGGCTGAGCCCAAATTTCCGCGTATCTTATGCGACGTCGGATGAGCAGCTGAAAGAAGCGTGTGGACGGATTCAGGCGTTTTGTAAGGGGTTGAGTTGAGGCTTGGG
>CAZCEW010000043.1:0-19465 GCA_964497775.1 uncultured Rhodobacterales bacterium | reverse complement strand
ACTTGCGATCCTGTTACACCATTGAGCAAGCCTGTCAAAAAGCCGCTTACCGGGGCCAGCGGGCGCTCCCAGCCGCGCGGCAAAGCGAGGTTCGGGTTCAGCAATGAGAACGCACACCAGACCAACATCATTGCTCCCAAGATGCCACCTGCGACTGTCCCATCAATTGTCGAAAGCACCCAAAGGCCGATGAAAAGCCCCGGCAAAGTTGCAAGAAGCATTGGCCAGAACCTGCCGATCGTCTCTGAAAAGTGGCCTGCCTGATGCATCACAACCAGATTGGAAGAGATCGACGGAATGATCACCAAGGCCATCGCATCTTTCAGCCCGACAATCAGCGCGAGAATTGGAAGGCATGTGGTTGAGAACCCCAACCCCGTGATGCCCTTGGCGAAGGCTGCAAAAATGTAGGTCACAAGGATGGCTGCAATCTGCCAACCCGCATAGTCAAACGGCATAGAGCTTGCCCTAAATCATTGCGCTTTGCTCGCGCACAGGTGAGGATGTCGAGAGGGGTAGGTCAAGTCCAAATGGCGAATTACAAACGATTGGCGCAACAGATCGCGGGCGAGGTTCTGACCACGCAATTCGACCGTGGACGATATGCAACCGATGCATCGATCTATCAGATCATGCCACGCGCCGTGGTTGTGCCCAAGACTTGGGATGATGTCGAAGCGGCGCTCGATTTTGCCAAGAGTGAAGGCATGCCCATATTGCCGCGTGGCGGTGGCACTTCGCAATCCGGCCAAACCGTCAATGATGCGCTTGTGCTGGATTTCACCAAACATCTGAACGGCATATCCGAGCTTGATGCCGAGGCTGGTCGCGTCAGGGTCGAGCCGGGTTTGGTGCTGGATGATCTAAACCGCAAACTGAGACCCAAAGGCTGGTGGTTCCCCGTCGATGTCTCGACCGCCTCGCGTGCAACGCTTGGCGGGATGGCTGCGAATAATTCCTGCGGCTCGCGGTCCATCCGCTACGGCAAGATGCGCGACAACGTGCATGCTTTGGAGGCGATGACAGCAGACGGAGTTTTACGAAGCTTCGGCCCCACGCCAGATGACGCAGCCTTAGATGCCGACATGATCGCATTGGCCAAGCGCGAGGCCTCAGAGATCGCGGCGCGCTTTCCAAATGTGCAACGCCGAGTTGGCGGCTACAATATCGACGCGCTTGTGGGTGACGCGCCAAACATGGCGCATTTGCTTGTAGGTTCGGAAGGCACTTTGGCACTGACCAAGTCGCTCGACTTGAAGTTGTCGCGTGTGCCGCAGGCCAAGACGCTGGGCGTTTGCCATTTCCCGAGCTTTCACGCGGCAATGGACGCCGCGCAACATATCGTCAAGCTGGGCCCCGTCGCAGTTGAGTTGGTCGATCACAATATGATCCGGCTGGGCCGAGATATCCCGCAATTCCGTCCCATCGTTGATGAGTTTGTGCGTGGCGAACCACAGGCTTTGTTGCTGGTCGAATTTGCCGAGACACCGGATGAGAACCGCCGCAGATTGACACAGCTTGGCGATCTTATGGCCGAGCTCGGCTTTCGTTGGGGGGACGCTGGCAAGCAAGAGGGCGGGGTGGTCGAGGCAGAGGACCCAAGCTTTCAGGCGCGTATCTGGGGCGTGCGCACGCAGGGGCTCAACATCATGATGTCGATGCGATCCGAGGGCAAACCTGTCTCCTTCGTTGAAGATTGCGCGGTGCCGTTGGAGCATCTGGCCGAGTTCACCGACAGCCTGACCAATGTATTTCGCAAACACGGCACGGATGGCACGTGGTATGCCCATGCCTCGGTCGGGCTGTTGCATGTGCGTCCGGTCTTGAACCTGCGCCAAGACTTGGGGCTTCGCCAGTTGCGCGCGATTGCCGAGGAAGCATTTGATCTGGTCGCGCAGTACAAAGGCTCTCATTCGGGGGAGCATGGCGACGGGATCGTGCGCTCCGAATTTCATACCCGTATGTTCGGGCGGCGCATGGTGGAAACCTTCGAGACCATCAAAGACCGGTTTGACCCTGATGGCGTACTCAACCCCGGCAAGATCGTGCGCGCCCCGAAGATGGATGACCGCAGCCTGATGCGCTGGCCTGAGGGCTATGCGCCGCAATCGCGCGAGACGGTTTTTGATTGGTCAGACTGGCCCGGCGGGCTCAGCGGTGCAGCGGAGATGTGCAACAATAACGGCGCGTGTCGCAAAGCCGTGGGCGGCGTGATGTGCCCGTCCTTCAGGGCCACGAGGAACGAGCGCGATCTCACCCGAGGCCGTGCCAATTCGCTTAGGCTCGCGCTCAGCGGGCAATTGGGGCCAGACGCTTTTGCCTCTGACCAGATGGTCGAGACGATGAAGCTTTGTGTTGGGTGCAAGGCTTGCAAAAGCGAATGCCCGATGTCGATCGACATGGCCAAGATGAAGACCGAAGTGCAAGCCGCGCGGTACTCGATCAATGGCCTGTCTATGCGTGATCGCACCATCGCGTATTTGCCGAAGCTTGCGCCCATCGGATCTCGCTTGCGGCTGCTTTCCAATCTGCCAAGTGCCTTCCCGGGCCTGCTGGAGAAATTCGGCCAGATCAGTGCCAAGCGACAACTGCCGAAATTCCGCAAAGCTTTCGAAGGTGACAGTGACGGAGAGGTCCTACTGTTTGCCGATACGTTCAACCGGCATTTCGACCCCGAGACGCTTTATGCCGCAAAGCGCGTGATCGAGCGGACGGGCAAAAGCGTGGGGGTCGTCAGCGCGCCGGGGCGCGCGCTTTGTTGCGGGCGCAGTTATTTGTCAGCGGGGATGACCGACAAAGCGATTGCCGAGCTCTCGCGAACAACGCAAGCCTTTGCGCGCGCTTTGGCCGAGAACAAAGTGATCGTCGGGCTTGAGCCCTCCTGCACGCTGATGTTTCGCGATGAGGCGGTCAATTTGATCCCCGATTGGACGGAGGAGCAGGGCGCAAAGATTCTGACCTTTGCTGAATATATGCGCCTCCACCCGCTTAAAGGCGTCGCGCTTCCCGACATGAAAGTCTTGGTGCATGGCCATTGCCATCAAAAGGCGATGGGTGTGGCTGGCGCGACGGTTGATGCGCTTAATGGCATCGGTGGGATTGAGGCCGAGATGATTGACAGTTCGTGTTGCGGTATGGCGGGACCGTTTGGCTATCAGGCCGAAACCGAAAGCATCTCGCGCGATATGGCAGAGCTGTCTTTGGCCCCTACGATACGCGCCGCCGCGCCGGGCACAGCGATTGTGGCGGATGGATTTTCGTGCCGCTGTCAGATCAAAGATGTGGCTGATGGATCGGCTCAAAGCCTTGCGCAGTTTCTTGATGAGGTGACGTCTCGTTGAGCGAAATGATCTCGGCCCTATTGCAAGACTTCGATCCGGTTCGCACGGCGATGATCGGATTTATTTTCCTGGTAGCAGCCATTGTTAAGGGCTTTCTGGGTATTGGTTTGCCCGCTGCAGCCATGGCATTTCTGACGCTTGTCATGTCACCAACCGAGGCGATTCCGCTTCTATGGCTATCGATCCTCGCGACGAATTCGCTGCAATTCGCGCGCGCGCCAAACAAATGGCAGATCGCGCGTGAGTACTATCTTTTTGCCATCGCGATCATGGTTTGCATCTTTGTCACTTCGATGTTCATAGCCGACTATCCGACCGCGCTTTTGACGGTCGCAATCGGTGTTGCGATGGTCCTATTTTCGCTCAATCTGCTATTGGGCATTAAGTTGAATATCGGGCCGGGCAAAGGCTGGCAATTGGGCTTTGGCATCTTGTCAGGGACCTTAGGTGGGATCAGTTCGATCTGGTCGCCGACAGTCGCGATGTATTTGGTGGCCCGTGACGTCGACAAAGAACGCTTTATCGGTGCCACAGGCTTTCTGTTTCTCGCGGGCGTCTTGCCGCTTGGCGCGGGTCAGGTCGTGGCGGGCGTGCTCACGTTAGATACCTTGTTCAGATCCGCGCTTGCTTTGGCGGTGGTACTGGTAGGCTTCCGCATCGGAGAGCTTCTTCGCAGCCGCGTCTCTCAGGCATTTTTTCGCAAAGCGGTGCTGATCGCGTTCCTGCTGATGGGGCTCAGATTGATCTTTAGCGGGCTGACCTAAGTCTTGCCGTGCAGCATTTCGTTTAGGTAGAGCCTTTGAATTTTGCCCGAAGGCCCTTTGGGCAATTCCGGCAGGATGTGCACAGTATCGGGCGCTTTAAACGCGCCGACACGGGTCACACATAGGTTCACTAATTGCTCGGAAGTTGCTTCTGAATTCTCACTCAACCTAACGGCCGCTTCGACCCGCTCGCCATACTGAGCGCAGGGACGCGCGAAAGCTGCGGCTTCTACAACATCGGCATGCTCGTACAGCGCCTCGTCAATTTCGCGCGGCGCGATGTTTTCGCCGCCTTTGATGATCAGCTCTTTCAGGCGTCCCGTAACAAAAATGAACCCATCCTCGTCCATCCGCCCCAGATCACCCGTCCGTAGCCAATCGCCAATGAACGTCTCACGAGTGATGTCGGGGTTTTTGAAATACTCCTTCATCACATTGGGCCCGCGGATCTGAATTTCGCCCTCGACGCCGACCGCGCTGGGCACACCTTTGTCATCCGCGATCCGTCCGTCATTGCCGATCCCGTAGCCGGGCGAGCCGATCTTTTGTTGTGCCGCCTCAAGCGGGTTCGACAGGCATTGCGCGGCGGTTTCTGTCAGCCCCATCGTCTCGACAATGGGAATGCCGAAGCGTCGTTGAAATGCGTTTTGAGTTTCCACGGCCAAGGCGGAGGAGGCTGATCTGGCGAAGCGCAGCGAGGATTTCAACTTGTCCGACGGCTCTGCCTTGCCATGCAGCAAATGGCTGATGATAGTTGGGACGACCGAGAACCACGTCACGCCGCCGGTTTCGCATTGAGACCAGAATTTCGAGGCCGAGAATTTCGACACCATCGAAAGTGAGCCACCCGACACAAGGCTGCCCATCACGCTGACGCAAAGCCCGTTGATATGATAGATCGGCAGAACTCCGCATCCGCGATCTTGCGGGCTCAGCTCATGGGCAATGCTGACGGTCCAGCCACCGGCCAGAAGGCTGGCATGGGTATGGATCACACCTTTGGGTCGCCCGGTTGTGCCGGACGTATACATCAACATAGCATCGTCCTGCGCGCCCAGATCATGCAAAGGGGCCGCGTCTTGGCCGGGCTCAAAGAGGCTTAGGGGCTTGGGCCGCGTTGCCTCAAACATCTCAAGTTGATCGTCATGCACAAATGCAGTGCGTGCCTCAGAGTGTCCCAGCGCGTAAGAAATCGCATCCGGGCCAGCGGCAAGGTTGATCATCGTGGCGCGAAACCCGCCATAGAGCGCGCCGTAAAGTGCGGTGACCCCTTCTGCGCCATTGGGATGAATAATCGCCACGCTCTCGCTTTTGGCGATACCTTGCGCGGTCAGGCTGCCCGCGATTTTGGCGGCTGCATCGCGCAGCTCACCCCATGTCAGTTCCTGCCCTGTCTCGGGGAAAGTCATTGCGATGCCGCCGGTTTGAGCGCGGGCATCAAGCCAGTCGCGCACAGTGCCTGTGGGTGGCGATTTGAGGTCTAGCTTCACGCGCCGACCTCGGCCCAATAGCGCTCGAAGATGTCTTCAACCGATGGTTCTCGGGCCGGGATTTCGCGCACGATTTTGGTCGATTGCATGAAATGGCGGTAGTTCACATTGTCATTGACCGAGTTTCCGCCCCATGTCCCGCAACCCATAGACAGAGAGAACGGCATGCCGTTTGTAAACGATCCACCCGTCGCGAACGTATGGGCTTGATTGACGATCACACGACTGGTCGGAATTGCGGTGGCCAGCGCTATCGGGCGCGCCGCGTCTGACGAATGAAGTCCGACTGAATGGCCCGCACCTTGATGCAATTGAATGGTACGGGTGACGTCGATTGCGGCGTTAAAATCAGGTGCACGGTAAAGCGCTAGAACGCGGCTGAGCTTCTCGCCCGAAAGCGGATAATCCGGCCCGATGCCTGATGTCGGCACGGCGATATAGTCTGTGCCCTCCGGCACATCGAGGTCCAAAGCGGCGATCATTCTGTCCGCATCTTGCGCGATGACAGAGCGGTTCAGATGCCCGTCCGGCCAGAGCTTGGTGACGATGCCCGCCTCGTCATCAACAATCGCACCCCCGGCCTTGGCCATTGCGGCGACGAATGCGTCATAGACCGCATCGACAACCACAACCGAGTTTTCCGATGAACACGAGGTCGCATTGTCGAAACATTTGGACGCGCGAATTTTCTCGGCAGCGGCATCCAGATCAGCGGTCTCGTCAACGATCACGGTGACATTGCCAGCGCCAACAGCCACCGCGGGTGTTCCAGCGGTTTGCGCGCGATGCACATTGTTTTGACTGCCAGTGGCCACGATCATATCGCAGGCCTCCATCAGCTGCTGCGTTCGATCTTTCGAGCCCGGAGCAGGGATCATCTGCACCAGATCGGGATCTTCACCGATCTTGGCGAATTCGGCGTGGATCATCTCCAGCAACCGCTCTGCGCAAGCGATACCTTTGGGCGAAGGGGCCACGACGATCGCGTTGCCGCATTTGAGCGCGTTGATGATGTTATTGGCCGGCGTCGCGGCAGGATTGGTTGAAGGCACAATCGCTGCCACCACGCCTTTGGCGCGGGCGATCTCGGTGATGCCTGTCGCGCTGTCATCTGCGATCACGCCAAAGGTCTTGGCGGCTTTGATGTCACGCATCAGCCCCAGCGTCTTACGGTGGTTCTTGGTGATCTTGTCAGCGACATTACCCAGGCCAGTTGTCTGGACCGCAAGCTCCGCAAGTTCCTTGTTTCGAGCGGGCTCCATGATGGCCCAAGCCACGGCTTGCGACGCGCGATCATAGCGCGCTTGCGAGCCGTCTGCTTCATAGGCCGCTTGTGCGGCGCGCGCGCGGGCCACGATTGCGTCTATGATGTCGTCGCTCATGCGAGAGATCCTTCCCTAAATATTACCCGTGCGACTTGGCCGGAGCGAAAGCTTTTCTGATGCTGGCCAAAAGTGTCACCGTGCCGGCAAAGATCAGCAGCGCGCAGATTGGGCGCGAGAAATATGTCCACAAATCATAGTGAACCATCTGCATCCCTTGCGCGAAGTTCTGTTCCCCGATCTTGCCGAGTATCAGGCCCAGAACGATCCCGGGGATCGAGAAGCCCGTGCGGCGCAGCAAATATCCCAAGATACCCGCCAAGAACATCACCATGACATCAAGCACCAGACCGCGACTGATATAGGCACCGATTGTAGCCAAGATCAGGATCAAGGGTGCTAGAAATTGGAACGGGATTTTCAGCAGGTTGAGAATGGTTTTGGTCTCGACAATGCCGATGATCAGGATCGACAGGTTCGCGTAGAACATCGCCGCGAAGACAACCCAGATCAGATCGGGCGAAGTGTAGAAGACAAGCGGGCCAGGCTGCAGATCATGCATCTGGAACACCGCAACCATCATCGCGGTCAACGCGCCGCCCGGCAAACCAAGCGCCAGCAGAGGGATCATCGCCGCACCCGTCGCCGCGTTATTGGCGGTTTCAGACGAGATCACGCCTTCCAGTTTGCCTTTGCCGAACTCTTCTTTGTTCTTCGACCACCGCACGGCCTCGCCGTAGCCCATAAAGGCCGCGAGTGTGGCACCGATGCCGGGCAGGATGCCGCAGAAAAAGCCCACAAGGATTGAGCGCAAGACGGCAATCTTATGCATCCACAGCTCCAGAAAGGTCGGAAACTGCATGCTGACTTTGGGCGCTTTGTAAGTGCCTGCGGCAGTTCGTTCGGCCTGCACGAAAATTTCGGAGACCGCGAAAAAGCCCAAGATCGCGGGAACAAACGCAATGCCTGCCGCCAGATCAGTCAGTCCGAAATTATAGCGGTTGATGCCGCCCACGGGGTCTTGGCCGATGGTTGCGATCAGCAGCCCGATTAGCACCGACATCCAGCCTTTCCAGATCGTGCGCGCGCCCACAGACGACGCCACAGCCAAGCCGAAAAACACCAAAGCGAAAATCTCAGGCGGGCCAATATTGCGGATCGCCCATTGCGCCAAAGGTTCCGTCGCGGCCATCATCACGAGCGCTGATGCAATGCCGCCAATGGCAGAGCACAGAACGGCGGCCCCCACTGCCTTGCCCGATTGCCCTTTCTGGGTCATCGGGTAGCCGTCAAAGGCCGTTGGTGCGTTCTCAGGTGAGCCGGGGATGTTGAACAAAATCGCCGTGATCGCGCCGCCATAGGTGCCGGTGCAGTAGATCACCGCGAACAGCATCACGCCTTGTGCGGGCTCTAGCCCTGCGGTGAAGGGCAGCAAGATCGCCGCTAGTGTCAACATGCTAACGCCCGGAATGGCGCCAAACAGCATGCCGCCGATCACGCCGAAGATGAAGATGCCGATGGTAACGGGGTCGCCAAACAGGGCCGCGCTTCCGGCCAGAAAATTCTCGATCATTGTGTTACCACAGCCCTTGCAATTTCGTGTTCATCTTCAAGATCCAAGCACTGAAATCATAGAAGGGTGAGGTGTTGCCCTGCGGCAGAGGCGCATTCAATGTCACGAGGAAAAGCGCCAGAAAGATAAAGTA
The DNA here is from genome assembly GCA_964497775.1 of uncultured Rhodobacterales bacterium. Classification (GTDB taxonomy): domain Bacteria; phylum Pseudomonadota; class Alphaproteobacteria; order Rhodobacterales; family Rhodobacteraceae; genus Litoreibacter. Next base: position 10,842 of record CAZCEW010000043.1, on the reverse strand, counting down.
GATCACGCCGGTGACGATCAGGATCGCTTTCCAGCGCCGCTCTCCGAACAGCCACATGATCGCGGCGATAAAGAACGGTGCACTGAAATAAATACCAACGGGCTTGAGCAGCCACGCGAAGATAAACGGCGTGAACAGCACGGCGAGCATGCGCATCAAGGTTGCGGGATTGCTAAAATCGGTTGGATTTTCGTCTTCGTCAGCGATGCCCACCAACCCGGCCTGCGCGGCAGAGCCGTATTTATATTGGTAGTACAGATTGCCAGCAGTCGCCAGCAGCAGCAGGAAGATCACAACTCGCGGCCAAGCTGTGGCGCCAAATTTGTAGATTTCGATCGGCTGATTGAACTCAAACGAAAAGCCATAAAACACCAACACGATCAAAAGCCAGACAACGGCCTCGACAATATGAGATCGGGTAAGACGTCCCAAGATATGCCCCTTGCGTTCAAGTCAAAAAAACGTGGCACCCGAAGGCGCCACGTTTGGCTTCGAGATGTCGGATTATTTTACGTCCAGACCCATCGCTTTGTAGACGTCGCGATATTGAGCGATCGAGCGTGTGATCAGCTCTTTTGCGCCATCTGTGTCGCGGTAGCTGTCGATGACGTTCATGAACTTGCTGTCATTGAACGACTGATAGCTGTCTTCGCAATAGCCGCGCTGGAATGCCCATTGCAGCCACTCCACGCGATCCGCAGGGGCGTCAGCGTGGACGTAGAAGCCGCGGAAACGTAGCAGTGGATCAAAGTCCATACCTGCTTCGCGGTGTGTCGGGACGTCGGCGAATACGTCAGGACGCTCGTCAAAGATCGTCAGGATCGGTTTGAAGTCACCTGTGTCGAGGAAGTTGCGCACATCGCCCGGCTGCTCGAACAAGGCGTCCACTTGGCCGCCCAGAAGCGCGCCGTAGCGAGGCGCGCCTTTGTCAAACGAGATCTGTTGGATCGACATACCGGTCGCATCAGTGATGAACTTCATCGTGACGCGTTCCATCGAGCCCTCTTTGGACACGTTGGCGATTGTCGCTTTGCCGTCTTGAGCTTTGACCCATTCGACAAACGAATCCCAATCCGAATAGCGTGTTTCATTCGAGCGGATGTAGATCTGCGAGAATGTCACTTGGCTGACCACCAATGGGATCAGATCTTCGGCAGGGTTTGGCATGGACGAATCCAGCGCATGTGCTGACGAGGCATCGTCGATATGCTCCAGCACGTTATAGCCATCTGCAGGCGAGGCCATATAGGCCGTCATGCCAACAGTGCCTGAGCCGCCCGGTTTGTGATCGCGGTTGATCGCGACACCCGTGAGTGAGGTTACAGCCTCAGCCATCGCGCCAGCAACCTGACCCGATCCACCAGCAGGGCCGTAAGGCACAACCATTGTCAAAGCGCGCTCAGGAAAGCCGCCGGGCTTGTCCATCGTCGCTTCTTTCACAACACATTCAAACGCAAAAGCAGTACCGCTCAGCGCAATCGCAGCGGAGAATACCGCTGTTCCAAGTAGTTTATTCATAGTGTCCTCCCAGACGTGCTCCGCAATTTGAACTTGTGCAGAGCATCAATTTTTGAACTTTCCCCAGCAGACCTCTTACGGGTCTATGCAGTGTATAAGGAGCGTCCCAAGACATTGGTATGGCACGAAAAGCCGTCTGTCTAGCGTTTCGCGTAGCTTGCCTTGGTCAAAGACACCGCCGCGAAGGCCAGTTATGGTGCGCAAGACTTAGACGGGCTAGATGTAGGTGCAATGCGCGCCTGTCTTTGCGCACCGTGTCGATTTAGGGGGGGAGGGCATCGTATGAGAGCAGCAATCACAGGCGCTGCCACCGGGATCGGCGCTGAGACGGTCAAAAAGCTCAAGGCGCGGGGCTATGAGGTGACGGCCTTTGATATCGTCGAGCCGAAGGGCGTCGATCACTGGATCGCGCTCGATATGTCGGACCTGTCGGCGATTGAGGATGCGGTTGCTCAAGTGGCAGCTCCGTTCGATTGCCTGATCAACAATGCCGGACTTCCGCCACGCGATGGGCTCACCAAGAAAATCTTAGAGGTAAATTATTTCGGCCTAGTGAGGCTCGCGACATTGATGGAGCCAAAGCTAAAACCGGGTGCGTCGATTGTGAACACAGCATCGCGCGCAGGGGCCGCTTGGCGCGAGAACATTGAACAGATCAAAGCGCTGATGTCCCTAGACGGACCTGCCGATCTTGACTGGTTCATCGGCGAGACACAGATCGATCATGTGCGCGCCTATGGTCTGTCGAAAGAAGCGGTGATTGTCTGGGGCATTGCCAATACCGAGCGGCTCTTGGCGCGTGGGCTTCGAGTGAACTCGGTGAGCCCTGCCGCAGTCAGCACCGGCATCCTCGACGATTTTGGCGTGGCTTTCGGAGAACGGATGGCCAAGAACATCGCGCGGTCAGGACGGCCGGGCCTGCCGGAGGAGGTCGCCGATGTCATCATGTATTTGATCTCAGACCAAAGCGCTTGGGTGAAGGGCCAAGACATCACCATGGATGGCGGCATGTCGGCTTTCGCGACTTGTGATGCTCTGGAGCTCCGGGCCGAATTGGGAGAGCCGCCATGAAGACGCAAGTTGCAATCATCGGTGGCGGACCGTCTGGGCTCTTGCTGTCACAATTGCTCCATACGCGTGGTATCAAAAGCGTCGTGCTGGAGCGCAAGACAAAGGATTACGTTTTGGGCCGGATCCGCGCCGGCGTTCTAGAACAGGGCCTTGTCAGTTTGATGGAAGAGGCCGGCTGCGCCGAGCGGATGCACGCTGAAGGCTTCGCGCATGACGGGACGTTGATCACCTATGGCCGCGAGACGTTCCGCATTGATTTCGCCAAACTTACCGGCACGCCTGTCATGGTCTACGGCCAAACAGAAGTGACGCGCGATCTTTATGAGGCGCGGGAAAAAGCTGGCGGGCTGATTGAGTTCAATGTCGAAGATGTCACGATCAAAGGTGCGAAAAGCGACGCGCCCACGGTGGAGTATATGATCGACTGTGAGGCACGCCGGATCGAATGTGATTTCGTCGCCGGGTGTGACGGGTTTCATGGTGTCAGCCGACAGGCCATTCCGTCAGATATCCGACGCGAATATGAGAAGGTCTACCCATTCGGTTGGCTCGGCATCCTCAGCGAGACGCCGCCTGTCAATCACGAGCTGATCTACGCAAATTCCCCCCGCGGGTTCGCGCTGTGCTCGATGCGCAATGATCAATTGTCGCGCTACTACATCCAATGCGCGCTTAGCGACCGGCCCGAAGACTGGAGCGATGAAGCGTTTTGGGACGAGCTAAAGCGCCGCATTCCGCAAGAGCACGCCGATGCTTTGATCACCGGCCCGTCGATTGAGAAATCCATTGCCCCTTTGCGATCCTTCGTGTGCGAGCCGATGCAATATGGGCGCTTGTTTTTGTGCGGTGACGCGGCGCATATCGTGCCGCCGACCGGGGCCAAGGGGCTCAACACTGCTGCCTCCGACGTGCATTACCTTTATCACGCTTTGCGCGATTTCTACGAGGCTGGATCAGAGGAAGGCATCAATTCCTATTCCGAAACTGCGCTTAAACGCGTCTGGAAAGCGGAGCGGTTTTCGTGGTGGTTTTCGTCCCTGATGCACCGCTATCCCGACCAGTCCGAGTTTGATCTGAAAATGCAAATTGCGGAGCTAGAGTTTCTGCGCACCAACGAGGCCGCACAACGTGCGATGGCCGAAAATTATGTGGGTCTGCCGTATTAACTGAACCAGTTCTGTCTCAGATGATATTGACCGTTAGATCGTCAAGCCCGTTGATCTTGGCGCATAACACATCGCCGCGCGCCACTGGGCCAACGCCTGCGGGCGTGCCTGACAAGATCACATCACCGGCGGCCAGCTCGAAATAGTCCGACAGGTAGGAGATCATCTCAGGCACTTTCCAGATCATCTGGTTTAGATCGCCCGTTTGGCGGGTCTCGCCATTGACCGTAAGCTCGATCAACCCCGCATCGAGATGCCCAACTTCCGAGGCGGCTCGCAGCGGGCCAACAGGCGCGGAGCGCTCGAACGCTTTGCCGATCTCCCAAGGCCGTCCTTGCTTCTTGGCTGTGCCTTGAAGGTCGCGCCGCGTCATATCAAGGCTGGGCGCGTAGCCCCAAACATGGCTCAACGCGTCCTCAATCTTGATATCCGTCCCGCCTGATCCGAGCGCGACCAGAAGCTCCACCTCGTGATGCACGTCAAAGCTTTGGGCCGGGTAGGGGAAGGACCCGCTGGCATCGAGATTGTCGGGGTTCTTTTGAAAGAAGAACGGCGGTTCGCGATCCGGATCGTGGCCCATCTCTATGGCATGGGCCGCATAGTTGCGCCCGATGCAATAGACGCGGCGCACAGGAAAGGCGCCGCCACCGGCCACGGGGATCGTGGCTATGGGCGGTGCGGGGATAGCGAAATCCGACATTATCTCAAAGACACTCGCACATCGCTTAGCCGATGATCTTATTGAGCGTCGCAGACGGGCGCATCACAGCTGCCGTTTTGGCCGCATCAGATCGGTAATAGCCGCCAATATCAGCAGGCTTGCCTTGCGCTTTCGCGAAGTCGGCGGTGATTGCGGCCTCATTGTCCGCAAGCGTTTTCGCAAGTTCGGCAAAATGCGCGGCCATTTCGGCGTCGTCTTTTTGAGCGGCCAGCGCCTGCGCCCAGTAAAGTGCGAAGTAGAAGTGGCTGTCGCGATTGTCCGGCTCGCCGACTTTGCGGCTTGGCGATTTGTTGTGGTCCAGAATACCTTGGGTCGCGGCGTCCACGGCCTCTCCCAAAATCTTGGCCTTCGGGTTGCCTTTGACTTGGGCGAGATATTTGAGGCTTTCACCCAAGGCGCAAAACTCACCCAAGGAGTCCCAGCGCAGGTGGTTTTCTTCAACCAGTTGCTGGACGTGTTTGGGTGCAGAACCACCTGCGCCCGTTTCAAACAAGCCGCCGCCTTGCATCAGTTTCACAATCGAGAGCATCTTGGCAGAAGTGCCCAGCTCCAAGATCGGGAACAAATCAGTCAGGTAGTCACGCAGCACGTTGCCCGTGACCGCGATCGACATATCGCCCTTGCGGATCGTCGCGAAAGACAGTCGCGTCGCTTCGCGTGGGGCAAGGATTTGGAACTTTTCCTCGACGCCCGCCTTGGCCAGCAAGGGGCGTACGTATTTCAGCAGTTCCACATCATGGGCGCGGGTGTCATCGAGCCAGAAGATGGCCTGACAATTCTCCAAAGCTTGGCGGTCAATCGCCAGCTGAACCCAGTCCACAATCGGCGCTTTGCGGGTCGAGGCGGAGCGCCAGATGTCGCCCGCCTCAACGGTATGTTCATGCAGCACGTCGCCATTGGCCAGAACCATCCGCACTGTGCCGTCTTTCGGGATTTCAAACGTGGTCGGGTGAGAGCCGTACTCTTCCGCCTTCTGCGCCATCAGGCCCACATTTTGCACTGTGCCTGCGGTCGACGGGTCGAGCGCGCCATTGGCGATGCAATCTTTGACCGCTTCGTCATAAACCGCCGCGTAAGAGCTGTCGGGGATCACGCAATTCGTATCGGCCTCTTTGCCATCCGGCCCCCAGCCTTTGCCGCCTGCGCGGATCAATGCGGGCATGGAGGCGTCGATGATGACATCAGAGGGGACGTGCAAATTGGTGATGCCTTTATCGGAATCGACCATATAGAGCGGCGGGTTTTTCGCCATCTCTGCGTCAATCGCCGAAAGTATCTCTGCCGAGTTCGGTGCCTCAGACACCGCTTCAAGAAGAGAGCCCAGCCCGGTATTTGCATTGGCGCCGACTTTGGCCAGCGCATCGCCATATGTGTCGAAAACCGGCTTGAGGAACGCTTTTACGGCATGTCCGAACAAGATCGGGTCCGAGACTTTCATCATCGTGGCCTTCAGGTGGATCGAGAACAAAATTCCTGCATCCTTGGTCGCCTTGACCTGCTGCTCCAAGAACGCCGATAGCGCCTTGGCCGACATGAAGGTCGCGTCAACCACTGTGCCTGCGGGGTACTCGATCCCGTCTTTGAGCAATGTGACAGAGCCGTCTTTGCCCACCAGTTCGATCTTGGCAGATGTGGCCTCAGTCAGCGTCGCGGATTTTTCATTGGAGCGGAAATCATGCGCCGACATGGTCGAGACATGTGTCTTGCTGTCGGGCGACCATGCGCCCATGCGGTGCGGGTTGGCTTGCGCGAAATTCTTGACGGCCGAAGCCGCGCGGCGGTCGGAATTGCCTTCGCGCAGAACAGGGTTCACGGCTGAGCCCTTGATCGCATCATACCGCGCGCGGATCGCTTTCTCGGCCTCTGTCGATGGGGCCTCGGGATAGTCCGGCAAATCGTAGCCCAGCGCTTGCAGCTCTGTGACTGCGGCGACCAGTTGCGGCACGGAGGCTGAGATATTTGGCAGCTTGATCACATTGGCGTCGCGTGTCTTCACCAGCTTGCCCAAAATGGCCAGATCATCGGGTTGGCGCTGCGCGTCGGTCAGGTTTTCGGGGAAGGTCGCGATGATACGCCCGGCCAAAGAGATATCGCGCGTGCCGACCGTCACGCCTGCCGCTGCTGCAAATTTCTGAATGATGGGAAGGAAAGAGGCTGAGGCCAGTTCGGGCGCTTCATCAACTTTGGTGTATACGATATCAGGAGTGTCCATTTGCGTCATGATCCATTGGCCAGTGAATTTCCCCACACCCAGTAAACAACCCTGCACGCAAGGTCCACCTGTCAGGGCAATCTGTCGCGGTGCATCGTGGCGCGCTTAAAGCTGCTCGAGCTTGTATTTGTCCAAGATGCTCAGCATTTCTTTTGCCGCCCTTTGGCGATGTGCCTTGAAGACCTTGCGCGTTGCCGCCGCATCGCCTTGTCGCAGATGCTCCAGAATGGCGCGATGTTCTTGCGTCGACTTTGTCGGCGCGCCGCGCATCCGCATCGTGACGACCCGTACCCGGTGCGCTTGGTCATAAAGCGCAGAGACGATGGTTTTTAGTCGCTGATTGCCCTGCAAATCGAGCAATGTCAGATGGAACCTGTCATCGGCTTCAGCCCAGGCTTCCAGATCTCCCGCGCGCAACGCGCTTTCCATATCCGATGTGGCTTGCTCCAAAGGTGCCAGATCTTTCGCGCTTGGCTTAGACGCGGCCAGTTTTGCGGCTGCTTCGGGTTCAAGTGCTGTCAGGATGTCATAAATCTCGCGCATATCGCCTAGGCGGATCGGCAGAACGCGTACGCCTCGACGTGGCACCAGCTCAACCAGACCATCGGCCTCAAGCCGGATCAAAGCCTCGCGCACAGGTGTCCGGCTCATGCCTAAACGCAGGGCAATTTCCGGCTCGCTTGCTTGGAACCCGGCGGGCATCCGATTGGTACGGATTTCCTCCTTCAGACGCTCGAACGCATCATCGACGCGGGTGATCTTCTCGGAGGCAGGCATGGCTTTTGGTCCTGAGGCTTGAAACTCACGCGGCAGTATAAGCGGCTTGATGGTGTTTGACCAATCCGCGCTCAGACGAAGTCAATGAACTTGTTGAACGGCATCTCGCGGATGCGCTGCCCCGTTGCCGCAAAAATCGCGTTTGCCAAAGCGGGTGCGGCCGGAGGCACGGGCGGCTCGCCAATGCCACGAATTTTCGCGGCGTTCTCAAGCCCAAGCGTCTCGATCTGCGGGCATTGGTGCATTCGCATTGCTGCGTGGCTGTCGAAATTCGACTGCTCCGCCATGCCGTCAGAATAAGTGATCTCGCAATTCATTGCATGACCCAAACCCCAGATCACGCCGCCTTTCATCAGATTGTCGAAATTCACCGGATCAACCACCGTGCCGACATCTGCGACGACATAGGCCTTGTCGATCTTGATGCCATCAGACGTGTTTGTGACCTCGATCACTTCAGCCGTAGGTACGCCGAAACTTTCGACAAAGGCCAATCCGCGTCCGCGCCCCGTGCCCAGATCACTGCCCCAATCGCTCAATTCAGCGACCGCCTCCAGCACTTTGCGGTGCACGTCATTGTTGATCAGGCGCAGGCGTTCTTCTAACGGATCGGCGCCTGCAGCGTGGCAGAGCTCGTCAAAGAAGCACTCCCCAAAAAAGCCCTGAGTAGACGCCCCGACCGAGCGCCAAGAGCTTGTCGGCGCAAGCTCAGGCACCTTATAGCCGCGCACCCGAAGGTTGGGGATATCAAAGGGCATGTTCCAAAGCCCCGCCACGATCTGCGCGTCAGGCCCCGGCACTGGTTGATCCATCCGCCGCGATTGCGAGGCGGTCGAGGACACGGTCGCTACATCCATTGCGAAAGTGTTAATCTGGCCGTTGGCCACCATGCCTTTGCCGCGCCCCATGCCGATCTGACGCGGGTAGTCATGGGCGAAATCTTCCTCGCGGCTATAGGTCAGCTTCACCGGCGTGCCCTTCATCTGGCGCGCGATCTCTGTGGCCATCAGAAGGTTTTCGAATTCCAAGCGGTGGCCAAAGCTGCCGCCAATGAATTGGTTGTGAAATACGACGCTCTGCGGATCGTCCAGCCCTGCCACTTTCGCCACTTGCTGTTGCGCAAAGCGTGGCAGTTGATGACCGGCCCACACTTCCGCACCCGTCTCATCAACCCGCACAATTGCGCTGATCGGCTCCAAAGGCGCGTGGGCCACATAAGGCGCGCGATATTCGGCTTCGATGACGCCGTCTTGCGCCAAAGCATTCTCCACGTTGCCCTCGTCGCGCCACGCGGAATCGAGCCGTTCTTCAGTGAAGCTCGCCTCCACCGCTGCCCAATGGCCGTCCATTTCTGGCGGATAGGATGACGGCCCCCAATCGACATCGATTTCATTCACCGCCTGAATGGCGCGCCATGTGTTATCGGCAATTACCGCGACACCGACCTTGCCGGGCCGTGTGCTCATAGAGCCGTCCTCGGCTTGCTCGGAAATGGGGCCTTGCAGCTCGATGATCTGGCTCACACCGCGCATGGTCTTGGCACTTGCGGCGTCAAAGCCCAGCATCTCGCCACCTTGGCGGGGGTTCACGCGCAAAGCTGCGTGGACCATGCCCTCGACGCTTTGATCAATGCCGTATTTCAACTGACCGGTGGATTTTGCCACCATATCCGTGCGCGCCATTGGTTTGCCGATCAGCCGCCAGTCTTTCGGATCGCGCAAGGCGACATCTTTGACAGGCTCGATCTTGCTCGCCGCTTCGGCCAGTTCGGTATAGGGCAGGGTGGTTCTGTCGGGCAGGATCACCGCGCCGTTTTTGGTTTTCAACTCCGCAATCGGCACGCTCGCGGTTTGGGATGCCGCTTGTTTCAACGTCTCGCGCGCCACCGCGCCCGCAAGGCGCAGCTTGTCGAAGGAATCCGGCATCGAGCTTGAGCCACCCGTGACCATAACGCCCATAACCTTGACCACAGAGCCCACCGCCCCTCGCGCGGTTTTCGCGGTGAAGCTGTCGTCAAAAGACATGAACGGCACCGCCTCATCGGCAAGTGCGGTGTTGTAATAGGCAGCGCTTGGCGTGCCGAACTCGACCGAGACTTGGTCGAGTTCTACATCCAGTTCTTCCGCGATCAGTGCGACCTGAGAGGATTGCACCCCTTGGCCCTTATCAGCATGCGGCGCGATGATGACGATCTTCTCGGAAGTGACTTTGACAAACGGGTTGAACGCAGCCTCGCCGTCGCCAAGCTCTGCGCCCAGCGGGTTGTCATGCGGGCGTTTGACCATATAGGTGCCAAAGGCCACCCCGCCCAAAACAGCGGCAGAGCCGATTAGGAAGCTGCGTCTTGCAATCGTTCTTGCGCGTCCCATCTTCAGCCCTCCTGCAATGTTTTGGCGGCAGATTTGATCGCCGCGCGAATGCGTGGGTAGGTGCCGCAGCGACATAGATTGCCGCTCATCACATCATCAATATCGGTGTCTGTCGGGCTGGGTGTTTCAGTCAAAAGGGCTGTCGCTTGCATGATCTGGCCCGACTGGCAGTAGCCGCATTGCGCGACCTGATGTTCGACCCAAGCCGCTTGCACGGCATGAAGGGCGTCCGGTGTGCCAAGCCCTTCGATGGTTGTGACCTCGGAGCCTTCAATCATGTCTGCGGTGATCTGACAGCTGCGCACGGCCTCGCCATCCAGATGCACCGTGCAGGCGCCGCATTGCGCGATGCCGCAGCCATATTTTACGCCTGTTATGCCAAGCTCGTCGCGCAGGATCCATAAAAGCGGCATGTCGTCTTCGACATCAACTTCGTGGCTTTGACCATTGACGGTGATCTGCATTGCTGCGCCTCCCATGAGTTGGATGGCACATAGGATAGATGGCCCAGCCAATATTGCAAATCACTTAGGCGGGTTTTGACCCTTGACCAAAGGGCAGCAGAAACGCGACTTAGGTCGCCCGATTGGCGGCAAGCTTGCCGTCGACAATCGCCACTGATTTGGAAATTTGAGTATTCTCGAGCCCCAAAGAGGTAGCCGTAATCTCCATCAACTTATCGACGCGTTCAATGTTCTTGGCCCCTGCGGCAATGGCGCGCGCAGCGGAGGAGGGCTTCAACAGGTTTTCAGCGGCCTTCGCGTATTTGGCGAACGGGACCATATCGCCCGGGTCCGCGCCAAGGCGGATCACCATGTTGGTGACGAAATCGTAAACCTGCTCGGAGGCAGCAAGATCGCCATGCACGGCGTCGCGGATAGATTGCGGCTCACCTTCTGTGACACAGCGATAATTGCCGGTCGCCAACATCGCCCATTTCGCAAAGGGCACGAAGAGAGAGTCGTAGACCCGCAGCTTTACCGGCACGTCTTTGCCATCAAGTTTGAA
>CAZCEW010000042.1:0-19466 GCA_964497775.1 uncultured Rhodobacterales bacterium | reverse complement strand
ATCTTCGCGCTTTTGCACTCGGACGGGCAGATTTACATCAAGGGCGTGGGCGCATTTATTGATGTACTGGAGGGTATGAACCTGACACGTTGGACCTATCAACGCGAGAACAGCGACAAAGTCACGGCGATGCCCTATTGGAAAATGCCTGAGGATGCGTTGGACAATCCTGACGATGCCGCGGCGTTGGCGCGCCGCGCGTTGGAGCATCTGCGCTAAGCCATAATCCAGTCTTGCGCTTTTGAGGCGAGGCTGACATCCCTATGCCATCACATAAGATCGGAGAAAACATGCGCACCAAAATCGCCGCCGGCAATTGGAAAATGAACGGGTTATCTGCTGATCTGGGCGAGATAGAGGCCCTGCAAAACGCGCATCCTTCTCCGAGTATTGAGATCATCATTGCGCCGCCTGCCACGCTTGTCTCTGCCATGGTGGTGCAAGCCGCCGATCATGCGCTGACGATGGCGGGCCAGGATTGCCATGCCAATGAGACCGGCGCGCATACGGGCGAAATCTCTGCCGCCATGCTCAAGGATGCAGGCGCGTCGCATGTTATTGTCGGCCATTCAGAGCGCCGCACAGATCACCATGAAGGCGATGACGAGGTCCGAGCCAAGGCGCGCGCAGCAATTGATGCGGGGCTTGTTGCGATTGTGTGCATCGGCGAGACGCTTGAGGAACGCGAGGCGGCCAATACGCTTGATATCATCGCAGGCCAGCTGGCGGGCTCCCTGCCCGATCTGGTCACCGGCGAAAACCTGATCGTCGCCTATGAGCCGATTTGGGCCATTGGTACGGGTAAAATTCCGACGCTGGATCAAATCGGCGAGGTGCATGATTTTATCCGCACGCGGTTGGAACAGCGCTTTGGCGCGGGCGTCGGGCGCTCTGTTCGGGTGCTTTACGGCGGATCGGTCAAGCCTGACAATGCCGACGACATCTTTGGCGTGTCCAATGTCGATGGCGCATTGGTGGGCGGGGCTTCCCTAAAGGCCAAGGACTTCTCCGGCATCATCACGGCGCTCGAGGCCGCGAACTAATAAAAGACGTTCAGCGCAGTCAAAGAGACGATCAAGAACAGCACCGTCATGATCCCGCCAGAGCGGACGAAATCCATCACCTTATAGCCTGCCGGACCCATGATCAGCGCGTTGACCTGATGGGTCGGGATCAAAAAGCTGTTCGAGGTCGAGATCGCGACAGTCAGCGCAAAGATCGCCGGATCGCCGCCTGAGGCTGCCGCAATGGACACGGCGAGCGGGACCAACAGAACGGTCGCGCCGACATTCGACATCACCAGCGTGAAGGCCGTGGCCAATATCGCAAGTCCCGCCTGATAGGCCCAAAGCGGCCAGCCATCGAGCAAGAACAGCACTTGGAACGCGATCCAATCCGCCGTGCCGGTGTTTTGGACGGCTTGCCCCAATGGGATCAGACTGGCCAGAAGGAACACAGTGGACCAACTGACGGCCTCATAGGCCTCATCAACCGACAGAACTTTAGAGATGATCATGCCAACAGCGCCCACCAGCAAGCAGAGCGATAGGCGGATGTCGGACAGCAAGATCAGCGCCAATGCTATGGCAAAGAAGCTGAGCGCCCAGCCGACTTTGTGGGGGCGCAATTCTTCGCGCGGGAAATCGGTCGTCACGACAACAAAGTCGCGATCTTTGTCGAGCCGTGCCAAAGCGTCCCAAGGTGTGTGTACGATCAGCGTGTCGCCGGTGTGAAATTCCTCTAAGCCCAAGCGACAGGCGGGGTGATCTTCCGTCTCCACAAGGCTCAGCACTTCTTCGCCGCGGTGGATCGCGAGCAGCGAAAAGCCGTAGGTTTGCCTGATCCGCAGATCGGCTGAGGTCTTGCCCACAAGGTTCGATCCGGGTGGGATCACCATCTCTCCCACACCCGCTTGCGTGGTCGCGAAGTCTTCCGCAAAACGGTCGGGCCGTGGCAGGACCTCTAGACCGTAAGTATCGGCGAACTCATTGACGACGCGGCGCAGCCCTAGGATCGCAAGCCGACACGGCGCCTCGACCACCGTGGTGACCATCGGCGCAACCACGCGTTTGCCCTTATAGTCGGTGCCGATGATATAGAGGTGATGGACATCCATCACATCGCTGAGCGTTTGGCCGATCAAGATATTGCCCGCAGGCACGGAGACCTCGAACAGGTCAGCATTCAGCCCATAAGTTTGCCGCACATATTGCTGCATGGATTGTCCCGATGTGCCGTCATCGCGATCACCGCGCGAGGGCAGAACCCAGCGCCCCAGCACCATGAAATAGATGATGCCTGTCAGGATCAGAAACACGCCGATTGGGAAGACCGCGAAAAGGCCAAAGGGTTCCATCTTTTGGCCTTCTGGCAGGCCGCTATTGGCGCTCGCGATCAGGTCATTGAGCAAGATCAGCGGCGAGGAGCCCACCATGGTCATCGTGCCACCAAGGATGGCGCAAAAGCCCATTGGCATCAAAAGACGGCTGAGCGGCAAACCCGTGCGCGACGAGATACGTGCGACGACCGGCAGAAACAATGCGGCCGCGCCGACATTTTGCATGAAGCTGGAAATCACCCCCACAGTGCCCGAGACAATCGGAATGATCCGCGACTCGGTCGTCCCGCCGCGCTTTAGGATCAGGGCTGCGACTTTGCTCATAAGACCCGTCTTGTCGAGCCCCGCGCCGATGATCATCACCGCGATAATCGAGATAACCGCGTTAGAGGCAAAGCCTTCAAACAGCGTATTGATATCGGCCAGATTGCCCAAACCCGGCAAGTAGCTGATCATGCCGAGTGTGACCATCACCAGAAGGGCGGCCAAATCAATTCGGATGATCTCGGAGACGAACAGGAAGACTGTGAACGCAATCAGACCGAGGACGACCATCATCTCCGGTGTTAGTAAAATCGTCTCCACGTCACCCTCGCCTTGCTGTTGCGCGCACTCTAGCGAATTCGCGCTCCGACGAAAGGGGGCGCGCGCGAGAAAACTGGGGTCGGCGAGCTTCTTTTGCGCCTCATCCCAAGATCGTGACAGCTGGCCGCGCGCGCGAGGCAGCATGTCGCGAGTTGGGAGGGACGGGCTTGCCTAACCCTGCCGCTTTGCGCATAGCGTGAGGCCATGCAAACCGTGTCTCAATCGCCAACAGATGACAGTTTCGTCCAAAACCCCTACCCCAGCTATGCTCAATGGCGCGCTTTGGGTGATTTGGTTTGGTGGTCTGACTATGACATGCCGGTTGCATGCGGCTATGAGGCTGTCTCCGCATTGCTCAGGGATCGCCGTTTCGGCCGTGAACAGCCTGCGCATTTGCGGGCGCCCATCCCGCAACACCTGACGCCCTTTTATGACATTGAAGCCCATTCAATGCTGGAATTGGAACCACCCCGTCACACACGGCTCAGGGGTCTGGTTTTGCGCGCCTTCACGTCCCGCCGGATCGCTGCACTTGAGCCAGAGATCGTGCAGCTGTGCCATGAATTGATCGACGCCTTTCCAAACGAGCCGTTTGATCTGTTGACCCATTACGCCCAGCGCCTGCCCGTGATCATCATCGCTAGGTTTTTGGGCGTACCGGAGACTATGTGGCGCGAGTTACTGGCGTGGTCCAATGCGATGGTCGGCATGTATCAAGCGGGGCGCACACGCGCGCAAGAAGAGGCAGCCGTGGCCGCATCAATCGCGTTTAGCGCTTTCTTGGGCGACTATATCGAGGCGCGACGCAAAAGCCCGCGCGATGATCTGATCTCGCACCTCATCGCGGCAGAGGAAGACGGCGACAAGCTTAGCCGTGAAGAGCTGATTAGCACGTGCATCTTGCTGTTGAATGCAGGCCACGAGGCAACGGTGCATACGATCGGGAATGGCGTCAAAGCGCTGCTTGAAGCAGGCCACCGCGACGATCTCGGCGCGCCCGCTTGCGTTGAAGAGATCCTACGCTTTGATGCGCCTTTGCACATGTTCACGCGCTACGCTTTGCAAGATGTCGAGGTGTTGGGCTACAAATTTGCCTGCGGCGATCAGGTTGGCCTGATGCTTGGGGCCGCCAATCGCGACCCATTGGCCTACCCTGACCCCGATACTTTCAACCCGAACCGCAAAGGCCCGGCGCATGCGAGTTTCGGAGCGGGTTTGCATTTTTGCGTCGGTGCACCTTTGGCGCGGTTGGAGCTTGCGCAAGCCATTCCGATCTTGTTCGAGCGCTGCCCTGAACTCAAAACGGTTGAGGCCTCGCGCTATGCGAGCACCTATCACTTTCACGGGTTAGAGACGTTGATCTTGCGCGCTTAGGCTGGAAACACAAAGCATCGGTCGCGGCGCATGGTCAGCCAAAGCGCTGTGCCCATTTGCGGCAGGAACACCGCAGGCACGCTGGCTTTGAGAAGCGATCCATCCGCCTCCATCCGAAACTCAATCAGGCTTTCGCGCCCCATAAACCGCGCGCGTTCAACCACGGCGCGCGCAGGCACGCCTTCTTGCGGCGTGGGGTTCGGGCCGCGCCCGTCACGATCGAAATCAATACGCAGATGCTGCGGGCGGACGACAATCTCGACATGGCCGCCATCCGCGTGACCGGGTGTTAGGAACTGCCCAAAAGGTGTTTCAGTGAGTGCGCCGTTGGATTGCCCTTCAATCACATTGATATCAGAGAAAAACGCCGCCGCCTCTTTGTCAACGGGTGCGTTATAGATGTGATAGGGATTGCCCCGCTGCACAATCCGGCCCGCGCGCATCAACGCGATCTCGTCAGCCATGCGCATCGCCTCATGTGGCTCATGGGTCACCAGAAGCACGGCGGTTTCTTCGCCTTTCAGCACGGCCAAAGTCTCGTCGCGGATGCCGTCGCGCAAGCGATCATCGAGGCCGGAAAACGGCTCATCCATCAACATGATCATCGGGCGCGGCGCGATGGCGCGCGCCAAGGCCACGCGCTGTTGCTCACCGCCAGATAACTCATGGGGGAATTTCGCGCCAAACTCCGTCAGCCCGACACGGTCAAGAAGCTCGTCCACGCGGCTGGCATTTTCCTGCTTTGCCCCTGTGAGCCCGAAGCCCACATTCTGCGCGACATTGAGATGCGGAAACAGAGCGAAATCCTGAAATATCAACCCGATCGAGCGATCCTCGGGCGGCTGCTGGTGATGCGCAGATGCAATCAAAGCGCCATCGACCCAAATTTCACCGCCGGTCGGGGTCTCGATGCCTGCGACGATGCGCAGCGTGGTGGATTTGCCGCAGCCCGACGGGCCCAAAAGGCACGTCACCTGCCCCGGCTTGACGCTGAGCGAGATGTCATCGACGACCTGCGTGTCGCCGAAGGTTTTCGCCAGATGTTTGAGCTCTAATCTGGGTGTCACCGCCACAAGCCTTCATATCCGATCAAAACAATCGGAATTTCAGCGCCGTAATTAGCAGCCCGCCCCAAAAGGGGCAAGGCCGCGCTAGATCGTGGCGTTGGTCGCGCCGCCATCAATCAAGACATTCTGGCCCACGATAAAGCCCGCATGTTGCGAGCACAAAAACGCGCAGGTCGCGCCGAACTCATGCCGCGTGCCATAGCGGCGCGCAGGGATCGTGGCTTCGCGTGCCGCGCGTGCCTCATCCATAGAGATGCCTTGTTGTTGCGACACGCCGCTATCGAGACCCACCGCGCGGTCGGTCGCATGGATGCCCGGCAGCAGGTTGTTGATCGTCACGCCAGAGGGTGCCACTTGGCGCGAGGTGCCTGCGACGTAGCCCGTCAGCCCTGCGCGCGCGGAATTCGACAGCCCAAGCACCGCGATTGGCGCTTTGACGGATTGCGAGGTGATATTGACCACCCGACCCCAGCCACGCTCCATCATCTGAGGCACCAGTGCTTTGATCAGCGCAATGGGCGTCAGCATATTGGCGTCTAGTGCTGCGATGAAATCCTCGCGGTCCCAGTCAGACCACATTCCCGGAGGCGGACCGCCTGCATTATTGACCAAAATATCGGGCGCGCCTGCGGCTTTCAAAACCTGCGCGCGTCCGTCTTCGGTGGTGATGTCAGCGGCCACCGCCTTGACCTCGACGCCAAAGCGCGACCGGATATCCTCGGCGGCCTCCATCAGCGGGCCTTCAGAGCGCGCATTCATCGTCAGATTTACGCCAGCCTCGGCCAATGCCTCCGCACAGCCCAGCCCCAAACCTTTGCTTGATGCGCATACAAGCGCGTGTTTTCCAGCGATCCCCAGATCCATAGCGTCCTCCAAATTTGCTTTTACCGCTACGCCTAGCACTGGTCCCGAGGAGACAAAAGAGCGGTTCGGCGCCGATCCAAACGCCCAAATCGCCCAAAAACCGCCACGAAGTGCTGCTAATCCGACTGACAGGTTGCGCGGCTGACGAAAGGCATAGCCCCTTTCAAAATGACGATGCGGCCACACAGTTTAGATGTCCCGCCCTGTAGACCACGCAAAGCCTATTGCCGAATGAACCAAGTCTCGCCACGCGAATTCAGATCAAACCAAGTCTTCGACGTCTATGCGGCGTCTGATCTCTATGTGCGTGATGGGGTCAATTTGGGCGATCCGCTGGGCGCGTTTAGGGCGCTTTGCTTGGGCGATACATATAGGTTGCGTGACGAGGCCCAATCCACGCGCCTTGCTTTGCGCGCTTTGGACGCGAACACGCCTGAGGGCAATCCTGTCTTCGCCGTAGCACCTGTCAGCGAGATAGAATCTGCAGGCACGCGCACCACGATTAGCGCTCATTTGACCTTTATTACCCCCATGGGGGCAATGCTCGAGGCTTTGCTGATCGCATGCGACGGCCCTGCGCCGCGCCACTATCTATACCCGCTCAACCCGGTGGAGCCGCGCATCAATTATACATTGATCGAAGCAAATCCGGCCCCCGCAACGATCCCCATCGCAGATCACAAGGGGCTAAGCTTTGCGCGCGGCACGCGCATCACCATGTCAGATGGCAGCCAGAAAACCGTCGAGACACTGAAGATTGGCGATAAGGTTCTGACCCGCGATCAAGGCATGGTTGCTATTGCATGGATCGGTCGGCGTACGGTGCAAGCGGCGGGCGCGACTGCTCCGATTGTGATCAGCGCCGGGGTCTATGGCAATGCCGAGGATCTGGCGCTCGGGCCTGAGCACCGCGTGCTGATCTCGGACTGGCGTGCCGAGGTGATGGTGGGCGCACGTGATGTGTTGATCCGCGCCTTGGATCTTGTGAAAGGCGACGATGTGTTTCAACGCTCTGGCGGCTTTGTGGACTACACCCAGATCATCTTTGAGCAGCATCAGATTATTTATGCGGAAGGTGTGGCTGTCGAAAGCCTGCCCGTGTCTCGTGATTTTGTGCAAGCCTTGCCCACTCAGGCGGCCCGTGAATTGCGCGCAATCTTTCCGCGCATCGATGAAGAGGCACCTGCCCTCGCCCACCCCCGGCTCAAGCGCGCGCAGGCCACAGAGCTTTTGAAACAAGCCGGTCGCAGCTAAGGCACATTGCGCTTGGCGCAGCCTCTCTCTATACCCGCGACGCATGTTAGACAGCCCTTCAAACCAGCCCCAATTGCCGCCCGAGATTGCGCGGCGCAGGACGTTTGCGATTATCTCTCACCCAGATGCGGGCAAGACGACGCTGACCGAGAAATTCCTGCTTTACGGTGGCGCGATCCAGATGGCGGGACAAGTGCGCGCCAAGGGCGAAGCCCGCCGGACACGGTCTGATTTCATGCAGATGGAGAAAGATCGCGGGATTTCCGTTTCGGCCTCCGCGATGTCGTTTGATTTTGACAGCTACCGCTTCAATCTTGTCGACACGCCGGGTCACTCTGACTTTTCCGAAGACACCTACCGCACGCTGACTGCCGTGGATGCGGCCGTTATGGTGATCGACGGCGCCAAAGGGGTCGAAAGCCAAACCCAAAAACTGTTTGAAGTCTGTCGCTTACGTGACCTTCCTATCTTGACCTTCTGCAACAAGATGGACCGCGAAAGCCGCGATACGTTCGAGATCATCGATGAAATTCAAGAAAACCTCGCGATTGATGTGACCCCCGCCTCGTGGCCCATCGGCGTCGGGCGCGACTTTCTGGGCTGCTATGATTTGCTCAATGACCGCCTTGAGCTGATGGACCGCGCTGACCGCAACAAGGTTGCCGAAAGCATTCAGATCAGCGGCATTGATGATCCGAAACTGGCCGAGCATGTGCCAGAAGCGCAATTGAAAACCTTCCTTGAAGAGCTGGAAATGGCACGCGAGTTGCTGCCGAAATTTGATCAAAAGGCGATGCTTGAGGGTACGATGACGCCGATCTGGTTTGGCTCTGCGATCAACTCGTTTGGCGTGCAGGAATTGATGCAAGGCATTGCGGAATTCGGCCCCGAGCCGCAGCCACAAAAGGCCCAGCCGCGACAGATCTCGCCTGATGAGAAAAATGTCACCGGGTTCGTGTTCAAAGTGCAGGCCAATATGGACCCCAAGCACCGCGACCGCGTCGCTTTCGTGCGCATGGCGTCGGGGCATTTTATCCGCGGAATGAAGCTGACCCATGTGCGCAGCAAGAAGCAGATGGCGATCTCCAACCCTGTGCTGTTTCTCGCCTCTGATCGCGAATTGGCGGAAGAGGCTTGGGCTGGCGACATCATCGGCATCCCCAATCACGGCCAATTGCGCATTGGCGACACGCTGACCGAGGGCGAAGCGCTGCGCGTCGCTGGCATCCCGTCTTTCGCACCGGAATTGCTGCAAACCGCCCGCGCAGGCGATCCGCTCAAGGCCAAACATCTAGAGAAAGCGTTGATGCAATTTGCCGAGGAAGGGGCTGCGAAGATCTTTAAGCCCGCCTTTGGGTCCGGCTTTATCGTCGGTGTCGTGGGCGCGCTGCAATTTGAAGTGCTCGCCAGCCGGATCGAGCTGGAATACGGCTTGCCCGTGCGCTTTGAGCCGTCGCAGTTTACCTCGGCGCGTTGGGTCACCGGATCGAAGGAAGCCGTCGAGAAATTCACGAATGCCAATAAGCAGCATATCAGCCACGATAATGATGGCGACGTCGTCTATCTGACGCGTTTGCAATGGGATATTGACCGCATTGCCCGCGACTATCCTGATGTAACATTGTCCGCAACTAAGGAAATGATGACTGTCTAAGCGCCATATTGTTTCTCGAATAGAAACAAAAGCTTATTCCTTGTCGTGCAGGTAATATGACACCCAAGAGGCGGTTGACATCCCTGTGAAGTTACTCGACGTTAGCGTCTCTATTTGTCGTGTTTCTTAAAGGGATATCCAGTGAACACATATTTGATCAAACCAACAGCTGCTATTTCAATTTTGGCATTCAGCGCGTTTGCCGCGCAAGCCGCCACCGTCAGCAGCGTCGTCATTACTGAAACGACCAGAGATCGCGGTGGCCCCGCTATTGCTACGGTCACAACCGATACAAGTGCCGGAACAGCTGCCGCCGAAGGCCAGCTTCGTCGCGACACGACCGCCGTACAAAATGCAGACGGCACGTCAGCCGTTCGTGCCACGGCCGGGTTCCGCGCCAATGAGGAGCTGACAACGTCGGCCGCAACATATGAGCAATCTGAAACCAACTCGTCCGGTGCAGACCGTGACTATACTCTGAGCTATCAATTGGCCGAGCAATCCGCCGATATGTTCTTTGGCTTTGGATTCATCGTCGATCTTGCCCAAACAGCGTCTTTTGGTCTTGCTGTGGCTCCTGTTACTCCGGCAACACCAAGCAATGCCAATAACCCATTTGCCAGCACTGATCCGGCATTCTTGCCGCCATCGGCCTCGCCCTACACTGCCGCGTCTTTCGAATACGCGATCACAGTCAACGGCGTGACGGTTTTCTCCGCGCGGGCTGACGCATTGCTCGACGGCTTCGATGAAACTGACGTTGAGTTCGATTCAGTGTCGGGCTTTACCCCAACGGCCGTTTCAAACGGACAAGGCGGCGTCACATTCTCGGTCGGTGGCATCCAAGATGACATCTTCCTTGGCACATTTGGTGACGGCGAGACGATCGATGTCATTTCGACGTTGACCGCACGGGCCTATGCATCCGGCGATCCATTCTCCGAGATCGGTGGAGGCAGCGTGAATGTACGCTCTTCCGACCCCGTTTCCTTGTCGAGCGTTGGCTTTTTGACAAGCACACCAACAGTCGTCGTGCCACCAAATCCAAATGCGATCCCGCTTCCAGCCGCTGGTTGGTTGCTGATTGCAGGTCTGGGCGGTTTGGGCGCATTGCGTCGTCGTACAAACAAATAAGCTCCGGCTTCACTTTCGAATTGAAACGCACCGCTTCGGCGGTGCGTTTTTCGTTTAAGTCCTTGTTTCATTGACGATTGTTACGAAACACAGTAAACGGCTCTAGTGCGGAACACGTCCGCACCTCGACGCTGGGACGCGTTGCAATACTAGCGTCCCCAATTCGGTACAGTTTCTACCTGTAACTATTGGATACTTATGACAAAATTCTCTGAGCTTAAGCTCCACTCGAAAGTTCTTAAAGCCATCGAAGAAGCTGGCTATACGGAACCGACTCCTATTCAAGCAGGCGCGATCCCGCCCGCTCTTGAAGGCCGTGATGTTCTTGGCATCGCCCAAACTGGGACCGGGAAAACCGCCAGTTTCACCCTTCCACTGATCACAATGCTCAACCGAGGCCGCGCCCGTGCACGTATGCCGCGCAGCCTTGTGTTGGCGCCGACACGCGAATTGGCCGCGCAAGTGGCTGAAAATTTCGACACCTATGCGAAATACACCAAATTGACGAAAGCGCTGCTGATTGGTGGTGTTTCGTTCAAAGAACAAGACCAGTTGATCGACAAAGGCGTCGACGTTCTGATCGCCACCCCGGGCCGCCTTTTGGACCATTTCGAGCGCGGCAAATTGATCCTGACAGACGTGAAAGTCATGGTCGTTGATGAGGCTGACCGGATGCTTGATATGGGCTTTATTCCCGATATTGAGCGTATTTTTGGCCTCACACCATTTACGCGTCAGACCTTCTTTTTCTCCGCCACGATGGCGCCTGAGATTGAGCGGATTACCAATACGTTCTTGTCCAACCCGGAACGTGTCGAAGTGGCTCGGCAGGCGACGACGTCAGAGACAATTACGCAGGAAGTCTATGAAATCCCCGGCGCAGGACGAGACACATCGAAGAAAAAACGCGATTTCCTGCGCTCGCTGATCGACAAAGAGGGCGAGGCCGTCACCAATGGCATTATCTTCTGCAACCGCAAAGTTGACGTCGATATTGTCGCGAAATCGCTGAAGAAATACGGCCATGACGCCGAGCCGATCCATGGCGATCTCGACCAGTCGCATCGCACGCGGACGCTCGAAGGCTTCCGCGATGGCAATATCCGCTTCCTTGTGGCCTCCGATGTGGCGGCGCGCGGGCTTGATATTCCGAATGTGAGCCATGTGTTCAATTTCGACGTACCCAGCCATTCAGAAGATTATGTCCACCGCATTGGCCGCACAGGTCGTGCAGGTCGGTCCGGCAAGGCGATGATGATTTCGACGCCGAAAGATGACAAATTGCTCGCAGGTATTGAAAACCTGATCGAGACGACGATCCCGCGCGGCGATACGGGCATGGCGAAACCAGCGGATGACAGCAAGAAATCCGCCTCCAAGCCCGAGAAATCCGCCAAGAGTGACGAGCCAAAGCCAAAGTCGCGCAGCCGTTCAAAGTCGAAAGAGCCGAAGCCCGACGTCAAAGTTGAGGCAGATGCAGCACCGGTCGAGGTCAAAGCCAGCCCGAAACCAGACGCTGAGCGCAAGAGCGACGGCAAAAAGTCCAGCTCTCGCGGTGGACGTGGTCGGAGCAATGATCGCGGCCCGAAAGTGGTTGGCCTTGGTGATCACCTGCCAAGCTTTATTGCTCAAAGTTTCGACGAACGCCGAACCGGCTAGTTACGCCGTCAGGCGAGAGATCAGCACTGTTACTTCCGGTTTTTTGCCGATCTCGTTGACGCTGGCTTGGCGCACGATCCGGCGGATCTGCTCTTCCAGCTTGTCGTCATCCATCACCGTCTTGCTATCCGCACGGCCCAAGAACTGGCCGACCTCCTCTTCCAAAACATCCGCCAAGGGCGCTTTGGACCGGCCAAGTTCCGGCATACCGCGCAGCTCGACCCATGCGTCGGTCAGCGGCTCGTCTTCTTCATCGATCAAAATGCCGACCACGACCATACCGTTGAGCGCCATACGGATGCGGTCCCGGACAATGCCGTCGAGCGCGCCGATCTGGATTGATCCATCCAGATAGGTGCGCCCGGTCTCGACATATTCGACAATTTCCGGCCGGTTGCCCGACAGCGACACCATCGTGCCATTGGGCGCGATGATCGAGGCCAAACCGCCCTCCTCACCGAGCTTGGCATGTTCGCGCAGCATGCGATGTTCGCCATGCATCGGGATCAGAATCTGCGGCTTCACCAGCGTGTGCATCTTCTCCAGATCAGGGCGGTTCGCATGGCCCGAGACGTGATAATCGCCCATGCTGTCATCGACCACATCGACGCCCATCTCACTGAAATTGTTGATAATTGCGCCGACGGACTTCTCGTTTCCGGGTATCGTTTTGGACGAGAAAAGGAATAAGTCGCCCTCTTTCAAGGTCAGTCCTTGATACTTGCCGCGCGACAATTGCGCCGACGCCGCGCGCCGCTCCCCCTGACTGCCGGTGGCCAAAAGCATCAGGTTTCCGCGTGGAATGTCTTTCGCTTCCTCAGCGCTGACCACGGTCGGAAAATCCTCGACCACGCCAGTTTCAATGCCTGCGGTGATCATCCGGCGCATCGCGCGGCCCAACAAAACCACAGATCGCCCTGCCGCGACGCCCGCATCGGCCAGCGTTTTGACCCGCGCGATATTGGACGCGAATGTCGTGGCCACCACCATGCCTTCGGCCTTTTTGACCAGATCGACAATGGCGGGCCCGACCGTGAGCTCTGATCGTCCGGGATGGCGCGAAAACACATTCGTCGAGTCGCAAACCAGCGCTTTGACGGGGCCAAGATCACCCCATGCTTTCGGATCAAACGGCTCGCCCAGCAGTGGCGTCTCGTCGGTTTTGAAATCCCCCGTATGCACGATCCGGCCCTCCGGCGTGTCGATGATCAAGCCGGAACTTTCCGGGATCGAATGCGAGATCGGCTGGAACCCGACCTTAAAGGGCCCGACTTGCACTTGCTCGGGCATGGCGCCCATGGTGATCACTTCATCGCCTGCAAAGCCGTGATCCTCCATCTTGAGCCGCGCAATATGGGAGGTGAACTTGCGCGCATAGATCGGCGCGCCCAGACGGCTGTAAAGATGACCGACAGCACCGACATGGTCTTCATGGGCATGGGTGATAAAGATCGCGTCAAGTTGATCCTTGCGCGCCTCGATCCATTCGATATCAGGAAAGATAAGATCGACGCCGGGGCTGGTATCCATATCCGAGAAAGCCACGCCCATGTCGACCATGATGAAGCGCTCTTGGTTCTCATGGCCGTAGCCATAGAGGTACATGTTCATGCCAACTTCGCCCGCGCCGCCAAGCGCGAGATAGATGAGCCGTTCTGCTGCCATCACTTTAGCTTTCTGTTGAAATTATAGATCGTCACCAGCCCGCGCATCGTCAGCTCGTCATTGAACTCGTCGAACAAGTCTTCGGATTGTTGAAACAACGGGGCCAGCCCGCCTGTCGAGATCACTTTCATCGGCGCACCATGCTCTGCCTTGATGCGGGCGCAGATCTCTTTGATCAGGCCGATATAGCCCCAAAACACGCCCGATTGCATGCACGCCACCGTGTTGGTGCCGATGACGTCTTGCGGCTTGGAGATATCGACATGCGGCAAGGCAGCCGCGGCTTGGTGAAGCGCTTCGAGCGACAGGTTCACGCCCGGCGCGATCACGCCGCCAATATAGGCGCCGTCATGGTCGACCACGTCAAAAGTGGTGGCCGTGCCGAAATCGACGACAATCAGATTGCCGCCATATTGATCGAAACCCGCGACGGTATTGACCAGCCTGTCGGGGCCCACTTGCGTGCCTTCATCGACGCGCACATCGACGGGCAGCGCGCAGCCTTCTTTGCCAACGACCAAGGGCCGCGCGTTGAAATAGCGATCGGCGAAGACGCGCAGGTTGAACACCACGCGCGGCACGGTGGAGGACACGATCACATCGGTGATTTCCACGTCGATCTTCTGGAACGCCATCAGCGAGGACAGCCAGACGTAATACTGGTCCGCCGTGCGCTGCCATTCCGTCGCTGTGCGCCATGTCGCGATGAATTTCGATCCGTCCCAGATCGTGAACATCGTATTGGTGTTGCCGCAATCAATTGCCAGTAGCATAAGCGTTTCCCGTTTGCCTGAAGCCTGATCTATACCGCCCGCGCGGCAGGGTCAAAGTGCGCTTGCATCAGAAGTAGACATCCGCAGCAGAGATCACTTGTGTTGTGCCATTACGGCGCAAGACCAGGTTTCCAGCTGTATCTATTGTCTCGAAAATCCCGGTGATTTCCTCGCGGCTTGTGCGTGCGGTGATCTGGTCTCCGATCCGCGCGGCATGGGCCAGCCAATCCGCGCGAATAGGCTCAAAGCCGTCTTGCGTGAAACGGGCCTCTTCCTTGGCAAAGTGCACCGCCAGTTGCGATAGAAACTCTTCCGGCGCGACAGACGCGCCATGATCGGACAATGAGACCGGCGCGAAATTCGCGTCTTCCAAACCCACAGGGGCCGCTTTCAGATTGACGCCGATCCCGATGGCCAGCCAGTCGACACCTTTTGCTGTCCCTGCGCTCTCCAGCAAGATGCCCGCAACTTTGCCGCCAGAAAGCAGCACGTCATTGGGCCATTTCTGCGCCAGTTGATCGCGCGCGACGTGCAGCGCCAAGGTCTCCAACAATGCGTTCGCGGCCACGAAGGATCGCAGAGCGGCCTCTGCCACCGCGCCCTCAGGACGCATCAAAAGCGTGGCTGCGAAATTGCCTTCGGGGTTTGCCCATGCCCTGCCTTGGCGACCTTTGGCCTGCGTTTGGCTGTGGGCCAGAATCCAAGTCGGGCGGGAGATCTCAGACGCGCGCCGTGCGGCCTCGGCCATTGTGCTGTCGGTCTGATCTAGGATCAGACGGTCATAGCCCTCGGGCCAAACAGGCTTAGTTGACAAGAGCCGCCGCCGCATCTGCGGCCAGCGCTTCGACCCCAAAGAGGTTGATCACACCGACCACCATGATCACAGCAGAGGCCATGAGCATCAGCCAGCCGACCATCGGCATAGAGCCATCGAGCGCCTCGCGCTCTTCGCCGAAATACATGTAGTAGATGATGCGCAGATAGTAGAACGCGCCAATCACGGAAGCGATCACGCCTGCGATTGCGAGCCATGTCATATTGGCCTCAACAGCCGCTTGCAGCACATAGAGCTTGCCGAAGAACCCGACCAGAGGCGGGATGCCAGCCAGCGAGAACATCAACACCAGCATCGCCAAGGCGCGGCCCGGTTCTTGCTTGGAATAGTTTTGCAGACTGTCGATATCGGTGACGGGTTGGCCGTCTTTCTCCATCGATAAGATGAAGGCGAAGGTGCCGATATTCATCGTCACGTAGATCGCCATATAGATCAGCATCGCTTGCACGCCTGCCGCTGTGCCTGCCGCAAGCCCCATCAGCGCAAAGCCCATATGCGCGATCGACGAATAGGCCATCAGGCGCTTGATATCGCGCTGCCCGATCGCGGCGATCGCACCCAGAAACATCGACGTGACGGAGAGGAAGGCGATGATCTGGCTCCAGTCATTGACCGCTCCGCCAAAGGCGTCATGGACGACGCGCGCGAACAGGCCCATCGCTGCGACTTTGGGGGCCGTGGCGAAGAAGGCCGTGATCGGCGTGGGCGAGCCCTCATAGACGTCCGGCGTCCACATATGGAACGGTGCGGCCGAGACTTTGAACGCAAGGCCCGCGATCACAAAGATCAGACCGAACAACAAGCCCAACGGTACTTCGCCTTCTGTCGCGGCCGAAATGATGCCCGAGAAGAGCGTGGTGCCCGCATAACCATAGACCAGCGACGCGCCGTAAAGCAGGAGCCCCGAGGACAATGCGCCGAGGACGAAATATTTCAAGCCGGCCTCCGTCGACTTCACACTGTCGCGGCGCAAGGCTGCGACGACGTAGAGCGACAAGGATTGCAGCTCGAGCCCCATGTAAAGCGCCATGAGGTCTCCGGCGGAGACCATCATCATCATGCCGACCACGGCGAGTGCGACAAGGATCGGGTACTCAAACCGGAACAATCCGTGACGGGTCATATAGTCTTGGCTCAAGAGCAAGATCGCAGCCGCCGACAGCAAGATCGTGACTTTCGCAAAACGGGAGAACGCATCATCGATGAACGCGCCGCCAAAGGCCTCATGCGTGCCAAAGCCGTTAAACCCGATCCATGCGGCCACGGCGACAAAGACGCCAGAGGTCAGCCACAAGACAAGTGGGGCCGCGCGGTCCTTGGTGGTGTAGACCGCGCCCAAAAGGGCCGCCATCGCGAAGACGGCAATTGCCACTTCGGGCAGGACGATATTGAGATCAGCTTGGATCATCATGTCTCTCTCAGTTCCCGGCCACAGCCGTTGTCACGCCACTGTCAAGCAGCGCGGTATCGTAATTTGCCACCAATGCGCCCACGCTTGGCCCGATCAGATCGAGCACCAGTGCGGGGTAGACGCCCAGCAGGATCGTCATCACGACCAATGGCGCAAAGATCGCGCGCTCTCGCATCGTCATGTCGGTGATGGATTTGAGGCTTTCCTTGATCAGATCGCCCATCACCACGCGGCGGTAGAGCCACAGAGCATATGCCGCCGACAAGATCACACCAGTTGTGGCAAACACCGCGACCCATGTGTTTTTCTGGAAGATCCCCATCAGTGTCAGGAATTCGCCAACAAAGCCGGAGGTGCCCGGCAAGCCGACATTGGCCATAGTGAACAGCATGAAGATCAGCGCGTAGGCCGGCATTCGGTTGACCAGCCCGCCATAGGCATCAATCTCGCGCGTGTGCATGCGGTCATAGATGACACCCACGCACAGGAACAACGCGCCTGAGATAAAGCCGTGGCTGATCATCTGGAAGATCGCGCCGTCGATGCCTTGCTGGTTCACCGCGAAAATGCCCATCGTCACATAGCCCATATGGGCCACAGACGAATAGGCGATCAGCTTCTTCATATCGTGCTGCGCGAGAGCCACCAGCGAGGTGTAGATGATCGCGATAACCGAGAGCCAAAGTACGAACGGCCCCCAGACCTCGGATCCGACAGGGAACATCGGCAGCGAGAAGCGCAAGAAGCCGTAGCCGCCCATTTTCAGCAAGATCGCAGCCAGCACGACCGAGCCCGCGGTGGGCGCTTGAACGTGGGCATCTGGCAGCCAAGTATGCACTGGCCACATCGGCATCTTGACCGCGAAGCTTGCAAAGAAGGCCAGCCACATCAGCGATTGCGCGCCACCGATGATAGTGAAGCCCCAAACGTTCAGCGCCTCGGAGGCGAAACTATGGGTCAGCAGTGTCGGGATATCCGTTGTGCCTGCATCCATATACATCGCAATCATCGCGATCAGCATCAGAACCGAGCCCAAAAGCGTATAGAGGAAGAACTTGAAGGAGGCATAAATCCGGTTCGCCCCGCCCCAGATGCCAATGATCAGGAACATTGGGATCAGGCCCGCCTCGAAGAACAAGTAGAACAAGATCAGATCAAGCGCGCAGAACACGCCGATCATCAGCGTCTCGAGCAGCAGGAAGGCGATCATGTAGTCTTTGACGCGGGTCTTCACATCCCAACAGCTGGCAATGACCAGCGGCATCAGGAATGTGGTCAGCAGCACGAACAGGATCGAAATCCCGTCGACGCCCATCTTGTATTTGAAGCCCAAGATCCAGTCGCGCTCTTCCACGAACTGGAAGCCCGTATTGGCCGGATCAAAGCCCGTATAGAGGAAGATCGACACAAGGAAGGTCAGCGAGGTCGCCATCAGGGCCACCCATTTGGCATTGCGCTGAGCCGCCGCATCGTCGCCGCGCAGGAAGATCGCCAGAATGATCGCGCCGATTAGCGGGATGAAAGTGATCATAGAGAGAAGTGAGTCGAGCATTATTGAGCACTCCCGCCGATCACAAACCAAGTGATAATCGCAACCACGCCAATGACCATCGCAAAGGCATAGTGGAACATGAAGCCCGACTGCGCCTTACCTGCCAGCTTGGTCAGGAAGGGCACGGCGCCCATGGCGATGCCGTTGATTGATCCGTCAATGACATTGCCGTCGCCGCGCCTCCACAGGAAACTGCCGAGCCATTTGGCAGGACGCACGAAGATCACGTCGAACAGCTCGTCAAAATACCATTTGTTGAGCAAGAAGTTGTAAAGCGGACGCTGAGCGGCGGCGAGCCTGACAGGCAGCGTTGGGTTCTTGATATAAAACAGCCACGCCGTGAAGAAGCCCAAGAGCATCACCACGAAAGGCGAGACCTTGACCCAGACAGGCGCGTGATGTGCGTCGTCCAAAACGTGATTGTCAGGGTGCATATAGATCGCGCCTTGGCCGGGCACGGCGGCGGTTTTCTCGCCATGATCATCATCGCTGTGGCTGTCATCTGCCGCGAATGCCGCGATGCTCAGCGTGTTTGGATCAACCATCGCATGCGCCTCAGATGAGATGCCGAAGAACTTCTCGACCGTGTGGTGATCACCAAAGAACGGCTTATAGAACACCATGCCCGAGAAGATCGCGCCAAAGGCCAGAACGCCAAGCGGGATCAGCATTGTGTTGGGGCTTTCATGGGCATGCTCATGCGTGTGCTTGTCGCCACGTGGGGTGCCGTAGAAGGTCATAAACATCAGACGCCATGAATAAAACGAAGTGAACAAAGCCGCGATGACCAGCATCCAGAACGCGTAGCCGCCAGCGGTGCCAGCCCATGCGCTTTCGATGATTGCATCCTTAGACACGAAGCCCGCGAAGCCCACAGGGAAGCCGATATAAAGGAGCGGAATACCCACACCCGTGATCGCCAGCGTGCCGATCATCATTGCCCAGAACGTCTTGGGGATCTTGTGACGCAGCCCGCCATAGTTGCGCATGTCTTGCTCGTGATGCATCGCGTGGATCACGCTGCCCGCGCCCAAGAACAGCATCGCTTTGAAGAAGGCATGCGTCAGCAGATGGAACATCGCGACCGAGTAAACTCCGACGCCCGCGGCCACGAACATATAGCCCAGCTGGCTACAGGTCGAATAGGCGATCACGCGTTTGATGTCGTTTTGCACGAGGCCCACGGTGGCCGCGAAAAACGCGGTGGTCGCCCCGAGGAAAACGATGAAGCTTTTCGCGTCTGGCGCAAATTCAATCACCGGCGACATGCGGCAGACAAGGAAGACACCCGCCGTCACCAT
>CAZCEW010000041.1:0-20229 GCA_964497775.1 uncultured Rhodobacterales bacterium | reverse complement strand
AGCGGCTCGGTCGAATTTGGCCAAAGCTACAGCCAGACACTGCGCCGCTGGCACGAAACTTTTAACGACCGTTGGGACGAAGTGGCGGATTTGGGTTTTGATCAACGTTTCCAAAATATGTGGAATTTCTATCTCACCTCTTGCGCGGGCACGTTCTGGAGTGGAAACTGCGATGTAACACAAATAACAATGAGCAGGCCCGAGTAATCCCATGCCAACCGCAGCTAAACTAATGGCAGCGGTCATCTTCGCCATCACAGGCTATTTGACTGCGCAGGCCGTCCGCCCGCTTTTGCCCGAGGGGCAACCCACCAATCTTTTGAACCTGTTTTGCATTCTCATTCCGGTGGTCTGCGGCTGGCGCGCGTTGGGCCGATTGGTCGGAAAATCCTACCTGATCTCGCTCAATTCCGGCATCTATGGCATTGCAGTTTCTATCTTTTTTACGGTTTTCGCCTTTTCCGGGGCGGAGATGATCAAACGCTCGACCCGCAAGCAATATGACGGGCCGATGGATGCGATCGTCAACATGTTCGGCATCATGGTCGAATACGCGGCACTACTTTTGCACCCGTCCTGTTTGATCATTCTGGCGACAGGTGCTGTGGCTGGCGGGGTCTTGTCTGAATGGGCGCATCGCAAGTTCGGATAGCTTCGCATGGCGCGGATTTTTGTCTACGGAACACTCAGAGATAGAGAGCTATTGGCGCTTGTGCTGGGCGAGACTCCTCGGTGCAGTGTTGCTCATTTGCATGGTCATAGCGTCTACCGCGTGCGCGGTGAGAGCTTTCCGATGCTGCGCGTCGATCGGGAAAACTCTTGTGAAGGGCTGTTGATCGAGGACGTCTCCGAGACCCAAATCGCGCGGCTGAACTACTATGAAGGCCCCTATGACTACGCGCTGGTCTCGCGCGAAATCGAAAGCGCGGATGGCGTGGTTGTCGCGCAAGTCTTTTCGCCGCCTGAGGCCGGTCTGGAAGCGGGTGGCTTGTGGAGCCTTGAGGACTGGCAAAGGGACCACGGCGCATTGATGGTCGAGGCCGCGCGCGAGATCATGGCGCGGTTTGGGCGCGATGATGCGGCCACGATTGCGGCGCAGATGGGCGTGATCCGGACCCGCGCCGCGTCACGTCTACGCGCGCATGACAGCCAGACGCCTTCGAATTTGCGTCAGGGCCTAGATGCCGGTGACGTTGATCTGCGCGCAAAATCCCAAGCCTACGCAAATTTCTTCACGCTCGAGGAGCTGCGTCTGAGGCACCGCAAGTTTGCAGGCGAAATGGCCCCCGAGATCGAGCGCGCTGTGTTTGTCACCGCCGATGCTGTGACCGTTCTGCCTTATGATCCGGCGCATGATTTGGTGATGCTGATCGAGCAATTCCGCCCCGGGCCATATCTGCGCGGTGATCCAAAACCGTGGTGCCTAGAGGTTATTGCAGGGCGTATTGATCCAGGCGAGACGCCTGAACACGCCGCGCGGCGCGAAGCGGAAGAGGAAACCGGGCTGACGCTTGGTGATCTCCATCAAGTCGGGGCCTATTACAGCACCCCCGGCGCCAATACCGAATATCTGACGAGCTATACTGCAATTGCCGATCTTGCAGATGCGCGCGCAGGCATTGGTGGCTTGGCGGGCGAGGATGAAGATATCCGTTCGATGATTGTGCCGTTTGACGAGTTGATAGCGGCGGTGAGCAGTGGCGAGGCGGAAAACGCGCCGCTGATTATCTCGGCGCTGTGGCTGGCGCGGATGCGAGAAGATTTGAGGTCGCAAGCGCGCGCTAGCGGTTGAGTTCACCCCAGACCCCGCCTATCACTTTACCAAGCCTTTATTTGCGGGAGGGGCTCCATCATGAAACGCCATGAAAATTTTGCCGAGATGATTGGCAACACACCATTAATTCGGTTGGGCAAAGTCAGCGACGAGACCGGCTGCGAGATCTTGGGCAAGGCGGAGTTCATGAACCCCGGCCAATCAGTCAAAGACCGCGCGGCCTTGTCGATCATCCAAGACGCCGTCGCGCGCGGTGACTTGAAGCCCGGCGGCACAATCGTCGAAGGCACGGCGGGCAATACGGGCATCGGGCTGGCTCTTGTCGGCGCCTCGATGGGGTTCAAAACCGTGATCGTCATCCCC
The DNA here is from genome assembly GCA_964497775.1 of uncultured Rhodobacterales bacterium. Lineage (GTDB taxonomy): Bacteria > Pseudomonadota > Alphaproteobacteria > Rhodobacterales > Rhodobacteraceae > Litoreibacter. The sequence goes on along the minus strand of CAZCEW010000041.1, from coordinate 18,092 downwards.
GAGACGCAAAGCCAAGAAAAGAAAGACATGCTGCGCCTTGCAGGCGCGGAGCTGGTCGAAGTGCCCGCCGCGCCTTACCGCAACCCCAACAATTTCGTGCGCTATTCGGGTCGTCTGGCCGAGCAGTTGGCGAAGACCGAACCCAATGGCGCAATTTGGGCCAATCAGTTCGACAATACCGCCAACAGGCAAGCCCATATCGACACGACCGGCCCAGAGATTTGGGAGCAGACCGGCGGCGAGATTGATGGTTTTATCTGTGCAGTGGGCTCTGGCGGGACTTTGGCAGGGATTGCGCAAGTCTTGCAGCCCAAAGGCGTCAAGATCGGGCTGGCCGATCCGATGGGTGCGGCGCTCTATGATTTCTACACAACGGGCGAGCTTAGCTCTGACGGCGGATCAATTGCCGAAGGCATTGGCCAAGTGCGCATTACCGCCAATCTCGAAGGGCTGACGCCCGATCATTGCTATCAGATCCCCGACGAGGAAGCGTTGCCGATTGTCTATGATCTGTTGCAGCACGAAGGTTTGTGCATGGGCGCGTCCACCGGCGTTAATGTGGCGGGCGCCGTGCGTCTGGCGCGAGAGTTGGGTCCGGGCCACACGATTGTGACGATCCTGTGCGATTATGGTTCGCGCTATATGGCGAAGCTCTGGAACCCGGAATTCTTGCATGAAAAGGGCCTTCCTGCGCCGACATGGCTTGAGCCGCATGCCTCTAACTTGCCGGATATGTTTGAATGAAATACCTCGCGCGCGCTCTTTTATGCCTATGTCTTTTGGTGGTGCTGCCAGTGTTGCCGGTGGTGGCGCAAAACGCGTCCACGACTTCGATTGCCTATGAGGATTGGGAGCGCACTGCGACGCGCGCCGAAGATGTGCTGGAATCTGCCGTCGCGTCCAACGAGGCCTTTGATGCCTTGCGCGCGCAGCTGGTCGAATGGCGCGACAGGTTTACCGCTGGGCAAACGGCCAATGCCGACCGCATCCAAACGCTGAACGATCAGATCGCGGCTTTGGGCGAAGCGCCCGCAGAAGGCGCGACGGAAGACAGTGAAATCGCCACTTTGCGGGCGACGCTTGCTGAGCAATTGCAAGTGGCTCGTGCGCCTGCACGCCAAGCCGAAGCCGCCTTCACGCGGGCCGACGGGCTGATCCGAGAGCTGGATACGATCATCAGAGACAGGCGCACATCGCAGCGCTTGCGCCTTGACCCGTCGCCGGTAAATCCGGTCAATTGGGGCTCTGGCTTCACCGCGCTTGATGCTGTCGGCAATGCGGTTAGCGAAGAAGTGTCGACGAACTTTGCCTCGGTCGGGCGTCAGAAAGTGTTCCGCGACGGCTTGCCTATCACATTGGTTCTGATCGCGATTGCGATGGTGCTCATCTTGCGCTCTGGTGCATGGACAGAGCGGTTCTTGAGCTATCTCAAACGCGACCGCGTCGAAGGCCGTCCGCGCTTTCGGGTCGGCACGTTTATCGCCTCGCTTCTCGGAGTGGCCCTGCCAGTCTTGGGGATATTCGCGCTGATTGCAGCTGCAGATCGCAGCAATCTGACAGGCATTGTGGGCGATGTGTTGCTGGCCGGACTGGCCGCGATTATTGCCAGTATCGCGGCGGCGCGCTGGTTGTCGCGCCAGATTTTCCCGAAAGCCTATCCGCCGCGCGCCTTGCTAGATGTCAGCGAAACCCAAGGCCGCGAAGCGCGCTTCTATGCGGTGATCTTGGCAATACTTATCGCGCTCAGCAGCGTGGTCCAAGAGCTCGCCGGGACCAGTAAGCTGGCCACATCAATGAGCTTCGCGGCACAATCGGTGCTGAGCTTCCCGATCATCGTTTTCGCCGGGTTGATGCTGTTTCGACTGGGCCAAATCCTGATCGCAGCCGCCCGCGCTGCGCGATTGGCCGCAGATGCCACGGACGTGCCGCCTGAGGAACAGACGCCCTCTGGGCTCGTGACCATGACGCTGGGCCGGATCGCGATGTTTGTGGGTCTTGCCAGCCCCGCGCTGGCTGCAGTGGGCTATGGCACGGCAGGGGCCTATCTGGTGTTCTCCTGCGCGCTGACCCTGGCGCTTTTAGGATTGGTCGCTGTGCTCCAGCGTCTTGTGCGCGATCTATATGCGATGATCATGCGCGACGAGGCGAAGGCCGCAGGGCTTATCCCTGTTCTCATCGGCTTTGCCATTGCCATCGCGGCATTGCCGTTTCTGGCGCTTATTTGGGGCGCGCGCACGGCTGATCTGACGGAGGCCTGGGGCTATATCTCCAATGGCGTTCAACTGGGCGACAGTCGCATCTCGCCCATGGATTTCCTGATCTTCGCGGTGATCTTTACCATCGGCTATCTGCTGACACGGCTGGTGCAAGGCGCGCTGAAGACGCAAGTTCTGCCCAAGACCAAAATGGATGTGGGCGGGCGCAATGCGATTGTGTCTGGCACTGGTTATCTGGGGATTTTCCTCGCCGCCTTGATCGCGATCACAGGCGCGGGCATCGATCTGTCCTCGCTCGCCATCGTCGCGGGTGCTTTATCTGTGGGTATCGGCTTTGGCTTGCAAACCATCGTGTCGAACTTTGTCTCTGGCATCATCTTGTTGATCGAGCGCCCGATCTCGGAGGGCGACATGGTTGAAGTGGGTCCCACAATGGGGATCGTGCGTGATATCTCTGTGCGTGCCACGCGGATCGAGACCTTTGATCGCACAGATGTCATCGTGCCCAATGCCGATCTGATCGCGGGGCCGGTGACGAACTGGACCAAAGGTAATTTGACGGGGCGTTTGATCTTGCCTGTGGGCGTGGCTTACGGCTCGGACACGCAAAAAATCCAAGCGATGCTGCAAGAGATTATCGAGGCCCATCCGCTGGTGATCTTGAACCCACCGCCTTCGGTTTTGTTCATGCGTTTTGGGGCGGACAGTCTCGATTTCGAAATCCGCGCGATCTTGCGCGATGTGAACTATAAGCTGTCGACCCAGTCGGAGCTGAACCACGAAATTGCGCGCCGCTTCGAGCAAGAGAATATCGAAGTGCCGTTTGCGCAGCGCGATATCTGGATCCGTAACCCCGAAGAACTTCTGCCCGGCAAACCCAAGCCCCTCAAGAAGGGCACAGGCGACGACGAAAGCGAGGCGTGATCAGCGTACAAATTGCTGCGCAAAAGAGCTTGCATCGGACAAGGGCATGGCGCTAAACCCCGTGTCGACGGAGAGGTGGCCGAGTGGTCGAAGGCGCACGCCTGGAAAGTGTGTAGGCGGGAGACCGTCTCCAGGGTTCGAATCCCTGTCTCTCCGCCATTGACCCTCAGGAGTGATAGCGACGCGCAAACGCTCGGGCGGCGCAAAGGGGGTTGGGAATGAAGAACATCTACACTTATGGCGGAGTGCCCGCACAGCGGCATTTGACGGTGGATTGCTTGTTCAAGAACAAGGCCGCGGGCAAGCGCATGACGCAGGTCACGGCCTTTGATGCGAGCGAAGCCGAAGCCGCTGCCGCGCAAGGTATTGACACGCTGACGATTGATACTGGCGCCATCGATGAAATCCGCGCCGCGGCTCCGCATATCTTCATCACCGCAGCGCAATATATGCGCCAATACGTGACCGAGGATGAAGCCCTCGGTGGGGCGATTGAGACCATGGCCAAAGGCGCTGATGCGATCTATTCGCCACGCGGATTGCGCACCATCGAGCGCATCGCGCATGAAGGCATCAGCGTGCAAGGTCATACAGGGCTGTTTCCCGCCCGCGCCACGCAGTTCGGCGGTCTACGCACCATCGGCAAGACCGCCGATGAAGCTCTGTCGCTTTTGCAAGATTTCAAACGGTTGGAAGACGCAGGTGCTTATTGTGCCGAGGTTGAATGCGTGGCCGAGGATGCATTGGCGCACATCAAGAAACACACCAGTTTGATCCTTGTTACAATTGGCGCCGGCTCGGCGGGCGATATCATCCTGTCCTATATGTCTGATCTATGCGGCGAAACAGAGAATCCGCCACGCCACGCGCGCGCCTTTGGCGATGTCGGCTCTCTGCGTAAGGCACTGGCCGCAGAGCGTCTCAAAGCGCTCGGAGAGTACCGCGCGGCTGTGATGGACGGCTCATTTCCCGATGCTCAGACGTCAGTTTCAATGACTGTTGGAGAGTTGGACACCTTGCGCGAAAGCCTCGACAAACTACGCCCGACACATAGCTGAGGCGAGGTCGGTCTGGCCGAGTGCGGCGATCTGGCTAGGGTTGGTGCGCACAGCACGCTCAAGCCTGATAATATCCACCCACTTGGACGAATCTCGGTTTGAGTATTCATCCAAGCAAAGGCACCAAGAATATGGAAGAGGCCTGTCGTTGCATTGGCTTCAGTCTTTAACACCCTGCAAAATATCGTAAAATCTCGCCGAGATGAATGTTATTGCAACCGGTTGCAAAATTTCATGAATGAAGTAAGCTAACTGGGAGGGGCGCCTTAGGTGGGGCCTTTTGAACGAGAGATTTTCGCGGCTTCTCAGTCATAAATTGGCGCAAGCGGCGATGATACTAAACGCTTTGATGCGGCCAGATCCGCACGAGGTCTCCCGGCGAAAATTTTGCGTGAGCCGGGCGCGCATCTAGGGAGGAACTATGAAAAAGCTTTTGATTACTGCGGGTATTGCCGCACTTGTCGCATCATCGGCTGCTGCCGAAACCATCGGTGCCTCGATTGCGCGGTTCGATGACAATGGTCTGACCATCATGCGCAACGGCATGACAGATCACATCGCAACTCTGGACGGCGTCGAGCTTCAGATGGAAGACGCGCAAGATGATGTTGCGCGCCAATTGGACCAGATCAACAACTTCATCGCCTCAGGCGTGGATGCGATCATCGTCAACGCAGTGGACACAAATGCCACCGAAGCGATGTCAAATGCCGCGGCGGCTGCGGGCGTTCCGCTCGTTTATGTGAACCGTCAGCCGATCAACATGGAAACGCTTCCAGAAGGTCAAGCTTTCGTGGCTTCGAACGAGATCGAATCCGGCACGCTTGAAGCCTTCCAAATCTGCCGCAACCTGCGCGCAGAAGGCAAGTCCGGCGGCGCGATGGGTTATTTGATGAATGGCCAATTGTCCAACCAAGCGGCGGTTCAGCGCTCCAAGGATGTGCATGACGTGATCGGCATGGACATGTGTAACTTCATGACCCTGATCGATGAGCAGACAGCCAACTGGTCGCGCGACGAAGCGCAGGATCTTATGACCAACTGGATGTCATCGGGCGAGCCTTTTGACTTCGTGATTGCCAATAATGACGAGATGGCGATCGGTGCGATCCAGGCGATGAAATCTGGCGGCATGGATATGGCAGACGTTCAGGTCGGCGGCGTTGACGCGACGCCTGACGCGCTTGTTGCGATGTCAGCTGGCGATCTTGACGTCACAGTGTTCCAAGACCTTGCAGGTCAAGGCGCGGGCGCCATCGACACGGCGCTCAAGCTGGCAAAGGGCGAAGACGTCGACAAGACCGTGTTCATCCCGTTCATTCTGGTAACACCTGAAAACGCAGCTGAGTTCCAGTAAAACCAACATGTTGGGGAGCGGCGCTTAGGTGCTGCTCCTCTCCACCAGCAATGAGAACCGTTAGCTAATAGCGGACGAGGGGAGGTTTCTCGATGGCAGAACCCACGCATGGGACGGGCGGGCTGACGTTCGACAAGACGAAGCGCTCTATGCCCGGTGAGCTGAACATCTTCTTTGCACTCGTAGCCATCGTCGTAACCTTCGAGATTTTGGGGCAAGTGCTGCCCTATATGAACGGTCAGAGCTTTCTGTTTGATACGCGCGACCGTTTCGACAGTATCTTCAACGAGGCGCGTTTGCGCATCATTATCTTGCAGGTCTCGATCATCGGGATAATCGCACTGGGGGTGACGCAAGTCATCATTTCGGGCGGTATTGATCTGTCCTCCGGGCCCTTGGTGGGCGCCACAGCGATGATTGTGATGTCTTTTGCCCAGACCGAGCTGGTCAATGGCAACCCAAACCCGAAGGCGGTGTTTGGCGAATGGGCCTTTGATCTGCCAGTCTTGATACCCGTGGTGGTAGGCCTCGCCTTTGGGGCGCTGATCGGAGCAATAAACGGCTCGCTGATTGCCTATACCCGCATTCCGCCCTTCATCGCGACGCTTGGCATGTTTCTGATCTGCCGCGGCATTGCGCAAGCTTGGACCCGCGGCAAACCAGTTTCGTTCCCGACTGAAGCTTATGCAGCTTTGGGCAAAGGGATGGCGCCGGTCTATTGGTTTATCGGGCTCGCGATTGTGCTGCATTTCGTCTTACGCAATACGCTTTACGGCAAACATACCTATGCCATCGGATCGAACGAGGACGCCGCGCGCATGTCGGGCATCAATGTGCAGCGTCACAAGGTGCGCGTCTATATGGTTGCCTCGATGCTGGCGGCGTTTGCGGCGGTGATCTTGAGTTCCAAGAACCTGACGGCGCAATCGGGGATGGGAATTTTCTACGAGCTCTATGCGATTGCGATGGCGGTCATTGGCGGCGTCAGCCTGACGGGCGGTCGCGGCTCGATCATCGGCACAGTTCTGGGCGCGATGGTGTTTGGCGTGATCCAATCCGGCTTCACCTATATCAAGCTCGATGCCTTCTTCCAGCTTATGGCGATGGGTGCGATTATCATCAGCGCTGTGGTGTTGGACAAGATGCGCCAAGAACGCGCCATCTCGCGCAGTTAAGGGAGGTTCGAGATGAGCGACGTCATTTTAGAAACCAAAGGTCTGACCAAGCATTACGGGGGCGTGCATGCGCTCAATGATGCGGATTTCATTTTGCACAAAGGCGAGCATGTCGCGATCATGGGCGACAATGGCGCGGGCAAATCAACCTTCGTGCGCCAGATCACCGGGGTGGAGCAGCGCACCAGCGGAGAGATCATCTTCGACGGCCAACCAGTGCATTTCTCTGGCCCCATCGATGCGCGTGAGGCGGGCATTGAGACTGTGTTTCAAACTTTGGCGCTCGCCGATGACCTCGATGTGCCCGACAATTTGTTTCTGGGCCGTGAGATCACCAAGTTCAACTGGCTCGGCCCGTTCCGCGTGCTCGACTATAAGGCGATGCGCGAAGCGACGATCGAAGGGTTAGAGCGCACGGCGGTCAAAATTCCCAACATTCGCAACACGATCCAGAACATGTCCGGAGGGCAGCGCCAATGTGTAGCCATCGCGCGCACAGCGACATTCGCGTCGAAGCTGACGATCATGGATGAGCCGACGGCTGCGTTAGGTGTGCAAGAGACCGAGCAGGTCGAGAACATCATCCGGACGCTCAAAGAGGCCGGAGAGCCGCTGGTGCTGATCAGCCATAACATGCGTCAGGTCATGGATCTTGTTGACCGCATCGTGGTGTTTCGTCGGGGTCGTATCGTCGCAAACCTACGCAAGCAAGACACCGATGGCCAAGATATCGTGGCCTATATCACCGGCGCAAAGACGCAGCCGGAATATGATGTCGAAGGCGCATGATAAGCTCCGCCGCAGCTCCTAGCCCCAGCGCGCTGAGATGGTTTAACACCAGTTTAGTCGGTGCGATTGCGTGCCTGACATTTGATCTAAGCGAGTAGAGATTTGGCCGTTACGCTCAAAGAAGTCGCCGCGCTTGCGGGCGTATCCAGATCAGCGGTCTCGCGGTGTTTTACCGAAGGCGCATCAGTCTCGCCTGCTACACGCGCCAAGATCAACGAGGCCGCCGATGAGCTGGGCTACCGTCCCAATGCGCTTGCCTCATCACTGACCACAGGGCGTACCAAGCTCATTGGTCTGGTCAGCAACAACTTTCACAACCCGATCTTCTTGCAAGTCTTCGATTTGTTCACGCGCGGGCTGCAAGAGCGCGGGTTGCGCCCGCTTTTGGTCAATCTCAGCGACGAAACCGACCCCGCCGCCTCCGTGCGCTTGTTGCAGCAATATTCTGTTGATGCAGCGATTGTGGCCTCTTCAACCTTGCCGGTCAGTTTCGCCGAAGAGTTTCAAGCCGCAGGCGTGCCCGTCGTCCATGCTTTTGGGCGCTACTCTAGAAAGCCGAAGATCAATGTTGTCGGCATCGACAACAAGGAGGCCGGGCGCATGGCCGCGCGCGAATTGCTGCATCGGGGCTACCGCAAGATCGCGATGATGGCCGGGCCGGAAACCGCGACCTCGACGCAAGATCGCCTGTCGGGATTTGTTGATGCGCTGACAGATCAGCCTGGCGTCGAGGTCACGACCTCGTTTGCGCAAGCCTATTCCTACGATGCGGGCTGGGCCGAGATGCAACGGCTCATCGCCGAAGGCAATCTGGCGCAAGGCTATTTCTGTGGCGATGACGTTCTATCAATCGGTGCTCTGTCGGCCTTGCAGGGCGCAGGCGTAGGCGTGCCCGAAGATGTCGGCATCATTGGTCTGAATGACATGGAAATGGCACGCTGGAAGAACATCAACCTGACCACAATCCGTCAGCCGATCTCCGAAGTCGTACGTCTCTCGGTGGAGATGGTGGGCAAAATGCTCGACGAGGATATGACCCAAGCCAAAGCGCATTTGCTGCCGTGCGAGTTGGTCGAACGCGGCACGCTAAGACGTCTAGGCGAGGGCGGCTGACGGTCTTAGCGCAAGCTCGCTGGTCTCGCATCGACCCAAGCGCCGCCATCTTTGGCAGACGCCACGCATTGATGCACCGCAGACATAGACCGCAGCCCGTCGATAGCCGTGGGGAACGCGCCGTGATCTTCGCCGCGAATGGCAGCGGCGAGATCGACATAGACATTGGCCACGGCGAGCGGGAATCCTTCGGGATGGGCAATCGCGACGCGGCTCAGGCGCGTGGCCTCATCAGACAGTCCGGCCTCGCCTTTTTCCATGATCTGCGTGCGCCCCCCCAACGGCGTGTACATCACTTGGTTGGGGTGCTCTGCATGCCATTTGAACCCACCTGTCTCACCAAAGATTTGGATCTCAAACCCATGCTGGCGTCCGATGGCCACAGAGGAGGTCCAAAGCCGCCCGACCGCGCCACCTTCCATGCGGAAATTCACCATCGCATCATCTTCCAGCTCGCGGCTGGCAATGGTGGAGGCGAAATCAGCCGAGAGCTTCTCGACCTCGTCATTGGCAATGAAGCTGGCCATATGCAGCGCGTGGATGCCGCAATCAGCAAATTGACCAGACACGCCCGCTTGGGCCGGATCATAGCGCCAGCGCACACGCGGATTATCCGCATCACCCGCATCGCCATGATGGCCGTGGCTGAAATTGGCAACGATCAGGCGCAGTTTGCCGATCTCGCCTTTGGCGACCATATTGCGCATCTCGCGCACCATAGGGTAGGCGGAGTAACAGTAATTCACGGCGCAGATCTTGCCGCTCGCGCGGGCGGTCTCGACGATCTCTTCTCCCTCCGCCACTGTCAGCGTCATCGGCTTTTCGCACAAGACATTGAACCCGGCCTCAAGGAAGGCCTTGGTGATCTCGAAATGGGTAGAGTTCGGTGTGGCCACCGTCACAAGTTCAAGCCTGTCGTCGCGCGCGCTTTCGCGCTCCAGCATCTCTTGCCAATTGCCGTAAGCGCGCTCTGGCGCCACACCCAACCGCTCGGCATAGTCACGCCCGCGCTCTGCGTCGTGATCCAACGCGCCAGCGGCTAGCACAAAGTTGCCATCAGCCTGCGCGCCCAGTCGGTGCGCAGGTCCGATCTGACTGCCTTCGCCGCCGCCGATCATGCCCCAGTTCAAACGTGCCATTGGTGATCCTCTCAAAAGCCGATGGAGTGTAGATATTCGCGGTTGGCCTGCGCGTCTTGCGTGGGCGTGCCGGGCAAGGTCGGGTCGCAATCCTGCTCGACGGTGCACCACCCATCAAAGCCGGCCTCTACCAACACGTTGCGCGCTGCGGGGAAATCCACATCGCCTTGGCCCAGATTGCAAAAGATGCCCTGACCGCAGGCTTTGTAAAAATCCGTGCGTTTGGCGACGACATCCGCTTTGACCACCGGATCAATGTCTTTAAAATGCATATAGCTGATCCGGCCAATGTATTTCTTCATGAACGCAACAGGATCGAACCCGGCATAGGAATGATGGCCTGTGTCAAAGCAGATCTTCAGCAGATCTTCAGGTGTCTCGCCGAGCAGCCGCTCCAGCTCCGGCTCGAAATCCATAAAGCCCCCGGCATGGGCGTGGATGCCAACCGTCAGCCCATGATCAGCACCGATCTTGGCGCTTTCAAGAATACGGTCGCGATAAGCGGTCCATTCGGCCTTGCCCATCTGTTCAGCCTCGCTTGCGCGGCCCGCTGTCGGCGCACGACGCGCAGAGATGCTGTCAATCAACACCAGATGCTTTGCACCATGTGCCCGCAAGGCCTGACAGGTGCGCTGCGTTCCATCAAGCACATCGTCCCATGCGTCAGGGTCATGAAAAGGGCGAAACACAACGCCGCCGATCAGCTCTAGTGCGAACTCATCCAAAGCCTCTTTCAGCTCTGCCGGGTCTTCGGGCATGAAGCCCACCGGCCCAAGCTCGATCCCCTTATAGCCTGCCTGTGCGCATTCTTTGAGCACAGTGCGCCATGTCGGGTTGCGGGGGTCATCTGCAAATTCCACGCCCCAGCTACAGGGGGCATTGCCGATTTGAATACTCATCTAGGCAGTCCTTATGGTTCTACATTTTGCCATGTGCCGCTTTGAGCGGAGCGCAAGGCGGCGTCGGTAACTTTGATCACGGCCAGCCCGTCTTCAAAGCTGGGCCAAACGGGTTGGCCGGAATGGATGGCGTGCAAGAAGTCTTTCGCCTCGATAATGATCTGGTCTTGATAGCCCGTACCGTGGCCGGGGCCTTGGCAAAACGGCAGATAGTCTGGATGCTCGGGCCCGGTCAGGATCTTGGTGAAGCCGCGCGTAGCCTCAGGGCCGTCCATCTTATAGAGCCAGACCGCGTTTTGATCTTCTTGATCAAACCGGATCGCGCCCTTGGTGCCGAAAATCTCGTAGGCGTAGCCCATCTTGCGCCCTGTCGCGATGCGCGACGAAAACATCTGCCCCATCACACCGCTCTTGAAGCGGCACATCATCTGGACCTGATCATCATTGGTGACTTTGCCACCCGGCCTGTCGCTATGAACTGTCTCAACATCGGCGATCAGCTTCTCGATCGGGCCCATCAGCGCGAGTGCCATGTTGAACAGATGCGGCGCAAGATCGCCGATACAGCCATTGGCCATCCCGTCAGTGCGCCACGTCGCAGGCAGCGCCGGATCGGCAAGGAAGTCTTCCGCATTCTCGCCCTTGAAATAGGTCAGATCACCAATCGCGCCCTCTTTGATCAGCTTGCGCACAAACTGTGTCGCGGGCGTGCGGCTGTAGTTGTAACCGACCATGTTGGCATGGCCCCGCGCGGCCTCCACCATCGCTTTGGCATCGTCAAGCGAGGCACCCATCGGCTTTTCGCACATCACCGGTTTGCCAAGCGCGAAGGCTGCCTCGGCGATCTCGCGGTGCAGTTTTTGCGGCGTGGCGATTACAATCGCCTCGACTCTGTCATCGGTCACAAGTGCGCGCCAGTCGGATGTTGCCCGCGCGAAACCAAAGCTCTCGCGGTAGCGCTCGGCAGAGGCATCAGAAGAGGCCGCAATCATCTCGAGGCGGGGGCGTAGGGCCGTGTTAAACACCGCGCCAACAGAAGCCATAGCGACCGAATGCGCCTTACCCATATAGCCGCCACCGATGATGCCAATCCCAATCTCTGCCATCGCGAACTCCTCCCAAGAAAGTGCTTTGCAACCGGTTGCAAAATTGATACCCTCGGATTAACCAAGGCACAAGCGGCAATCTGCTTGTCGCTGAACTGGCCGCGCTCGGGGGAGGGTCAAATGAGCGATACATCGGTGCGCCTGACAACCGCGCAAGCGATCATTCGGTATCTTGAAAATCAGTATATCGAAATCGACGGAGAAGAGCTGCGCGTCTGTGGCGGCGGCTTTGGCATTTTTGGCCATGGCAATGTGACCTGTTTGGGCGAAGCGCTTTACGGGGTGCAAGACAAGCTGCCGCTTTATCGTGGCCAGAACGAGCAAGGCATGGGTTTTGCGGCGGCAGGCTATGCGAAGCAATGGCTGCGTCAACGCTTCATGTTTTGCACCGCTTCCGCGGGTCCGGGCACGGCGAACCTTCTGACATCTGCGGCTCTGGCCCATGCCAATAGGCTGCCGGTTTTGATGCTGTGTGGGGACGCATTTCTGACACGGCTGCCTGATCCTGTGTTGCAACAGTTAGAGCATTTCGGCGATCCTACATTGGGCGTAAACGACGCTTTCAAGCCGGTGTCGCGCTACTGGGATCGCATCACCCATCCGGCGCAGATCATCCAGTCCTTGCCAGCTGCTCTGGCGACTATGCTTGATCCTGCCGATTGCGGCCCGGCGTTCATTGCGCTTCCGCAAGATGTGCAAGGTTGGGCCTATGATTACCCGGTGGAGATGTTTGAACGGAAGCTGCACCGTATCCGCCGTACCACGCCCGACGCAGATGAGATTGCGCAAGCCGTCGCGGCGCTCAAAGCGGCCAAGCGCCCGATGATCATCGCGGGCGGCGGCGTACAATACTCGCGGGCTGTTGCCGAGCTCACCTCTCTCGCCGAGACGCATGATATTCCAGTCGTGGAAACCATCGCCGGACGCGCAAATTTAGTGGCCGAGCATCCGCTAAATATCGGGCCAATCGGGGTAACGGGATCGAATTCCGCCAATGCCATCGCGGCCGACGCTGACGTGATCTTGTCGGTGGGTTGCCGATTGCAGGACTTCACCACAGGCTCATGGACCGCCTTTGCCCAATCAGCGCAAATCATCGGCTTAAACGCCGCGCGCCATGATGCGGGCAAGCACCGCTCTTTGCCAGTTGTGGGCGACGCGAAACTTGGCCTCAGCGCCCTTGGTGCCGCATTGGGCAGCTACCGCGCGCCGGAAAGATGGAGCGCAAAGGCCAAGCAAGAGCGCAAGGCATGGGACGCCTATGTCGCGGGCAACGTGACCCATGGCAATCGTCCGAATTCCTACGCGCAGGCCATCGGCGTGGTCAACGCGCTATGTGACAGCCGCGACCGCGTGGTTGCAGCGGCAGGCGGATTGCCCGCAGAAGTTACCGCCAATTGGCGCACGCTTGATATCGGCACGGTCGATGTCGAGTTTGGGTTTTCATGCATGGGCTACGAGATTGCAGGCGGCTGGGGTGCGCGAATTGCACAATCCCAGCGAGAACCGGATCAAGACACAATCGTCTTTTGCGGCGACGGCTCTTATCTGTTGATGAACTCAGATATCTACTCATCCGTGCTGACCGACAAGAAGCTGATTGTCATCGTGCTCGACAATGGCGGCTTTGCGGTGATTAACAAATTGCAAAACAACACGGGCAATGAAAGTTTCAACAATCTGATCGCCGACACGCCAACAGCAAGCACGCAAGTGGGCGTCGATTTCGAAGCCCATGCCGCCGCTATGGGCGCGCTATCTGAGACCGTCTCAAACCCGTCCGAATTGGGAGACGCGTTCAAGCGTGCCAAAGCCGCCACTCGCACCAGCGTGATCGTGATGAAAGTCGACCCCTATGAGGGCTGGACCGAAGAGGGTCATACATGGTGGGAAGTCGGCACGCCGCAAGTCAGCGACAGCGCGCGCGTCAGTGAGGCGCATAGCGATTGGGAAAGCAGCCGCGATAAGCAACGAAAGGGTGTCTAGGATGCCCCAAACGGACTTGCAAAGGTTGGACACCACATGAGCGCGCTCTTCGACGGCATCAAGGCAAATGACTTCGTAGTCGTTGGTCGCGCCGGGATCGATTTTTTCACTGATGCGGGCGTGGCTGCCGAAGATGCAGAGCGGGTGACGGTGGGGCTTGGCGGCTCTTCGGCCAATATCGCGGCGGGGATTTGTAAGCTGGGCGGTCAGGCGTCTTTGGTAACACGAGTCTCAGATGACAGTGTTGGCAGCTACTGTATCGCGCAGCTCAAACGCTACGGCGTGGCCACCGATTATGTTGCCACTGTCGGTGGCGAATACCGCAACTCTCTGGCCTTTTATGAAAGCCGCGTCGAAGGCCACCGCAATGTGATCTACCGCAATGGTGCTGCGGATTTTCAAATGGATAACAGTGACGTCGAGGCTGTTGCCTATAGCAAGTTCGGCGCGCTGATTACCGCAGGCACGGTCTTCGCCGCAGAGCCCTCGCGCAGCGCGACATTCAAAGCCTTTGATCTGGCCAAAGCGGCAGGGCTTCCGATCATCTTTGATGTGGATTACCGACCTTATTCGTGGCCATCGCCCGAGGTCGCGTCCGACGTGCTGACCCGCGCCGCCGGTATGAGCGATATGATCGTCGGCAATGACGAAGAGTTCGGCTTTATGGCGGGAAGCTACGAGAAAGGCTTGGACAAGGCCCGCGCGCTTAGCGAAACTGTACCTCTGATCATCTACAAGATGGGTGAGGGCGGTGCGCTGACATTTCACCAAGGCGAAGAAATCCGAACGGGCATTTTCCCTGTTGAGGCGCTCAAGCCTACCGGAGCAGGCGACAGTTTTATGGCCGGTTTCGTGGCGTCGATCGCAGATGGCCATGATCTGAAAACCGCGCTCCTACGGGGCTCGGCTTGCGCTTCCGTGACCGTGTCTCGCCCCGGATGCGCACCCGCTATGGCAGACAGAAAAACGCTTGAAGACTTTTTGAACACTCACCCCGGCCCGACAGAGGTCTAAAGGAGTACGGCAATGCATATCGCCCCCTATGACAACAAAAACCAGCCGATTGTCGATGTCGAAGATGCGACGGTGCCGCTGAATTATTTCAACATCGTCAAGCTAGAGGCGGGGCAAGCCTTTGAATATCAAACGCCTGGATATGAAACTTGCATCGTGCCTGCGACGGGGAGCGTGGATGTCGATGTCGAGGGCTTCACGGCGCAAGATCTGGGCGGGCGTGGTGAGGATGTCTGGGATGGGGAACCAGAAGGCGTCTATGTGCCAAGCGGTGCCAAGACAGTGATCGCGGCCAAGACCTCCACTGAAGTGTTCGTGGCTGGTGCAAAATTCGACGAAGTGCTCGATCCGTTTGCCGTGCGCTCGGATGAATTGGATCTGGTGCAATACGGCTCTGACGACACGAAGACCCACCGCAAGATCAAACATATCCTTGGCCAAAAGCAGCATGGCAAAGTTGGCCGCCTTCTGGTCTCGGAGCTTTATACAGTCGGGCAGGGCGGCTGGTCGGGCTTTCCTAGTCATAAACATGACACGGACCGCCTGCCTGACGAAACACGCCATGACGAGACCTATAACTTCCGCTTCCGGCCCAATCACGGCTCAGGCGTGCAAATGTTGCAACGCGAAGACGGTAAGTCGGGCGAGGCCTATCACATCGTCGACGGCTCCACGATCTGCCTTGATAGCGGCTATCACCCTTGCGCCGTTCTGCCAGGCTACGAGATGTATTACTTCACCATTCTGGGCGGGTTGAGCCAGCGCAGTCTTGTGCAGTTTTTCCAGCCCTCGCATGCCTATCAGATCGAAACGATCCCCGGCATCAAAGACATGATCGCCAAGTTCAAATAACGCGACCCTCTCACGTCTCGCGCCTCCTAAACCGCCTCAGACGCGCGGTCCAAAACAAGGGACACTCGCATGCCATTGGTTACACTCGACGAGCTGCTGCAACCCGCGCTAAAGGGGGGCTACGCGGTGGCCGGCATGGTCACGCTGGGCTGGGAAGACATGCGCGCTTTCGTAGCTGCCGCCGAGGCCGAAAACAGCCCCCTGATCCTTCAAGCGGGCCCAAGCTGCCGGGCGCATACACCGTTGCCTGTTTTGGGCAAGATGTTTCGTCATCTGGCCGAGAGCGCCTCTGTGCCTATCGCGGCGCATTTAGATCATGGCTACAGCTTTGAGGACTGCAAAACAGCCGTCGATGCGGGCTTCACCTCGCTTATGTATGACGGCTCGCGCAAGCCATTGTCCCAAAACATCGACGAGACTGCCGCCGTGGTAGAGCTGGCGCGCAGCGCGGGCATTTCATGCGAGGGCGAGATCGGGTTCGTAGGCTATGACGGCGGGGAGCAATCCAACGGAACGGACCCGAGTGAGGCGTCCGAATTTGCCACAGCCACGGGTGTCGATGCGATGGCGATTTCTGTGGGCAATGTGCATCTGCAACAAGACCAAAGCGGCGGGTTGGACGAAGACCGCATCGCGCGCATTGATGCGGCAACCAATGTGCCACTTGTCATTCATGGCGGCTCCGGCGTGCCAACGCGTCAACGGCTGCATTTGGCCAAGACCACAAGCATTTGCAAATTTAACATAGGCACAGAGCTTCGTATGGCTTTTGGTACCGCTCTGCGTGCGGCGGTGAATGCCGACAGCGACAGGTTCGACCGCGTCGAAATCTTGTCGCAAACCCATGATCCTGTCATGGCCGCTGCTCGCAAAGTGCTTCAAACGATGAAAGGATAGAGCATGATCAAGATCGCATTGCTCGGCTGTGGCCGGATTGGTCAAGTCCATGCCCGCGCCATCAAGGACAACCCCGATGCCCGCGTTGTGGCTGTGGCTGACGCGATGCCTGGGGCGGCTAAAGCGCTTGCCGCAAGCACCGGGGCGGAGGTCCGCTCTGTCGAGGCGATCATGGCCAGCGATGATGTCGATGCCGTGGTGATCGGCACGCCCACAACCACGCATTACGATCTCATTCACCAAGCCGCAAAGGCCGGCAAAGGCATCTTTTGCGAAAAGCCGGTTGATCTGTCCTCCGAGCGTATCCGCGATTGCATCAAAATCGTCGAACAGTCAGCTGTCCCTTTTCTGACCGCGTTCAACCGTCGCTTTGATCCCAATTTCAGGGCGCTCAAGAGCCGCATTTCCGCCGGTGATATCGGACAGGTAGAGCTGGTCACGATCTTGTCGCGCGACCCGTCGCCCCCACCGATCGACTATATCAAATCCTCCGGCGGGCTGTTTCGCGACATGATGATCCATGATCTGGACATGGCGCGGTTCTTGCTGGGCGAAGAGCCAGTGTCGATCTTTGCTGTGGGCGCGAGCCTTGTCGATCCGGCCATCGGCGCTGCGGGCGATATTGACACCGCCGCCGTCACCTTGACCACGGCGCGCGGCGCTATCTGCCAGATTTCCAACTCGCGACGTGCAAGCTACGGCTATGATCAGCGCATCGAGGTGCATGGCGAGACAGGTATGCTGCGCGCTCACAACCAGCTTGAGAGCACGGTCGAGTATGCCAATGCCGAAGGCTTCTTGGCCGCGCCCGCGCAGGACTTCTTCCTCACCAGATATGAGCGCGCCTACGCGGCCGAAATGGAGAGTTTCGTGACAGCGCTGAACCAAGGAAACATGCCAGAGCCGACCATCCATGACGGTTTGAAAGCGCAGCTTCTCGCGGATGCGGCAGCCGAAAGCCTAAGCACAAACGCACCTGTGTCACTCAAGGGTTAGCTATCGGACAACGCATAGTCCCAGGCCGTCTTCACGATCTCTTCGATGCTGCTTTGCTGCGCGCTCCAACCCAAGACTTTTTGTGCTTTTGCCACATCCGCCACCAGAATTGCCGGATCGCCCTCGCGCCGCGCTCGTTCGACTACTTTGAACTCTACGCCCGCGACGTCGCGCACCGCCGCGATCACTTGCGACACGCTGATGCCCGTTCCGGTTCCCAAATTGATCGGCTCAAAACCGGCCACGTCAGAGCCCAGAAGCTGTTTGACCGCCGCCACATGGCCCGAGGCCAGATCGCTGACGTGAATGTAATCGCGCACGCAGGTCCCGTCCGGCGTGTCATAATCCGTGCCGTTGATATAGATCTGCGGCCTGATCCCGCGCGCAGCCTCAATGACAAGCGGGATGAGATGCGTCTCAGGATCATGGCGCTCGCCGCAGCGACCTTGCGGATCTGCGCCCGCGGCGTTGAAATAGCGCAGCGCAATCGCGCTCATACCGTAGGCGCGCGCGCATTCTTCCAAAGCGCGCTCAACCATTGCTTTGCTCTGGCCATAGGGATTGATCGGGG